>CAYIAU010000010.1:0-10540 GCA_964361465.1 Candidatus Woesearchaeota archaeon | reverse complement strand
TGTTGGGAGAAGAGGAAGGGGAGAGCCGATTGAAAGAGCTGTTATGATTGTCACGTGCTCTGCGAAGTTTGTTATCGCGAGAAATGTTGAGGTTTGCCTAGTATTTGTGAAGACGATTCTTCCTTCTTCTATTGCGCTGACTATTGATGCGAAGTTGTCGTTGGCGAGAACAATGTCTGAAGAGGCGCGCGCGACGTCTGTCCCTATTTTTCCCATCGCTATTCCTATGTCTGCTTTTTTTAAAGCCGGAGCGTCATTAACTCCGTCGCCGGTCATTGCCACGACTGCGCCGCATTTTTGGAGAGCTGAGGCGAGCTTCAGCTTCATTTCAGGGCTTAGGCGCGCGAAGACATTGACATTTTTAATTGCATCTTCAAAACTTTTTTTTGAGAGCTTTTCAAGGTCAAGGAGTTCTGCTTCTGTCAGGGCTTGAGGATAGAGGGTTTTCTTACTGGTAATCAATCCGATTTCTTTCGCGACTGCGAGCGCAGTGTCTTTATGATCTCCTGTCGCCATTACAACTCTTATGCCTGCTCTTCTTGCTTTTTGTATGGCGGCGGCGACTTCAGGGCGGGGCGGGTCTTTCATTCCTACTAATCCGACGAAAATCAAATCCTTTACTTCTGCTTCGTGCAGTTTTTTGGTTTGGTCGGGAAGGGGAGAATAAGCTATGGCAATGACGCGCAGGGCTTGCTTAGCCAATGAGTTTATCTGGGAAATAATCTTGCTTTCGTCTGCAGCTGTCATTTTTCTTGGGAGGGATTTTTCCAGGATGAAAGAAGAGTTTTGGAGAATGGACTCTGGCGCGCCGATTACATACACTTCTTTTTTGCTCTTGTTGCTTGGGAAGCTTATCAGGGAAGCGCGGTGCTTCAGTTCTTCGTTAAAGGGCATTTCGTCGAGGAGCTTTTCTTTTTCCAAGAGCATTGACTTCTTAAGCCCGGCTTTTTCAGCGAGGACAATCAACGATGCTTCTGTTGGGTCGCCTAAAATCTTGTACCTGTCTTTTGGAGAGAAAGATGCTGTTTTTATCAGAGCTGCCTTGTTGCATATTGAAGCGATATGTAGGAGCTTTGAGAGATTTGGTTTTTCCAGCGGGAAGAATGATTTGCCTTCTTGATGGAATTCTCCTTTGGGCTCCCAACCAGAGCCGGAGACAACAATTTCTTTTTCTAAAGGAAGAATTATTTTTTCTATTGTCATTGTGTTTTGAGTGAGAGTGCCGGTCTTGTCTGTTATTATAGTGTCGACGACTGCGAGAGTTTCTGTTGAATATAGATTTCTTATCAGGGCTTTTCTCCGAGACATTCTGAAAGCTCCGACGGCGAGGACTATCGCGAGAATTGCGGGAAGGCCTTCTGGAATTCCGGAGACGAGAGAAGCTATCGTGAAGAGGAAAATCTCTGGGAAGTCAAATCCGCGAATGAAAAAACCGATGAAAAAAACCGCGCTTGCTCCGAGGGCTGCGAGAAGTCCCATAAAGAGCGCGAGCTTATCTGTCTTTGCCTTGAAGTGGTCTTTTCCTTCTTTCATTGAGCTGATTTCTAAGGCGAGCGTTCCTATTATCGTTGAGCTTCCTGTTGATGTCACGATTGCTTTTGCAGTGCCTGATGCGACGTATGTTCCCATCCAAACCATATTTTTCCTGTCGCCGAGAGGGGTTTTTAGCGGAAGAGAAGAAAGCTCTTTGTCAGTTGGCAAGGATTCTCCAGTAAGAGAGGATTCAACTGTCCTGAAGTTTTTTATTTCTAGAAGGCGCGAGTCAGCTGGAATCCTGTCTCCTTCTTCTAAGAAGATAATGTCTCCTGGGACAAGAGATTTTGCTGGAACTTGGAGAAGATGGTTTGAGCGATAAATTTTTGCTTTATCGACGAGCATTTTTTTCAGAGCCTTGATTGATTTCTCTGCCTTGTATTCTTGGAAAAAGCCGATTGTTGCGTTTATTAAAATGACTGAGCCGATGACATAGACGTCTATTAAGCTGGAGAAGAAATAGGAAATGAGAGCTGCGAGGAGCAAGATGTAAATGAACAAGCTGTGGAATTGCTTTAGGAAGATTAATATGGGAGAGATCGGCTTTGCTTCTGGGATGATATTTTTGCCGTAGTGGGCGAGTCGGGCTCGGGCTTGGTCTTTTGACAAACCGCTGGAGCTTGTTGATAAAAGAGCGAGAGTCTGCTCTATGGTTCTTGCATGGAAAATGCCTGCCCCTTTTTTCATTTAGTGAGAAGGATAAAATGATTTATTAATCTTGGGGTTTTGCAAAAGTATAATAAGATTGCTTTGTTATTTTAGATATGGTAAAGAAAACAGAACTGGCTTGTTTTGGCATGGGGTGTTTTTGGGGACCGCAGATGATTTTTGACAAGACAGAGGGAGTTGTGAAAACAGAGGCGGGATTTATGGGAGGGAAGGAGAGTTACAAGAAATTGAGCTATGCTCGTGTGTGTCTTGGCTTTACAGGGCACGCAGAGGTTGTTCGTGTGTATTATGATTCTTCAAAAGTTACTTATGATAAATTGCTGGAAATTTTCTGGAAAGGGCATGATCCGACGCAGTTGAACAGACAGGGCTTTGATTTGGGAAAGCAATACAGGAGCGTTATATTTTGTTATGATGAAGGGCAGAGGAAGAAAGCAGAGGCGTCGCTGAAGAAGGCGCAGAAGAAATTTGCTCGGAAAATTGTGACGCAAATTGTGAAATCGGGAAAGTTTTACAAGGCAGAGGAGTATCATCAGAAATACTTGAAGAAGAGGGGGAGGAATACTTGCTAGCTGTTAAAACTGATTAGCTTAAAGTTATGTCGAGAGGAAGTTATGTTAAAGGAGACGTTGATATTTTTCTTAGTGATAATGATATTGTAAGGGCTGGAACTCTTTGGTATTTTCCTAAAGCTGTAAATGGCGGGCGCTTTATAAGGGAGCCACTGGACGTGCTTTTGAAAGCGAGAAACGGAGCAAAACTTACGGCTAGAGTTCAAGTTTTATCTGCGAAAGAAATTGGAACTGACTTTAGAACTGACAGGACTTACTATGGAGTTTGGGTTAGATTTAGTGATGACTTGTATTTGAAAGAGATTGTGAGTAGTCCGAATGAACTGATGTACAGCGCGGTTTATGACGGCGGGCATAAGATTAATTTTTTCAGGGAGAGGAATGGGCTGATTTCTGAGAGAGAATAGTTTTATATAAGCAATTCTTTATTTAAAACTATGTGGGAGAAACATAGAATTAGCATAACTCCAAAAGGAACTTTAACTGACATAGTTGAAACTATTTTTAGAGGTAGAGGAAATTCTATAAGAATTTATGGAAGAAATTATACATTAAGAGAATATGGGAATTTGTCTGAGCAAGACCCGATAAGGGTAGCTATGTTAAGGGAATTAGAGGCTTGGGCTAGAGATAATCCAGGAAGAAGATATAGCAATGAAATAGAGTTGGATGGTCAAAAGGGAATTGAACAACCGACGCTTAAAGTTTTATTTACTAGGGCGGAGGAAATTCCTAGTATGCAAGAAGATAAAGGATCGCATCAGTATCTGATAATTGAAGGGACACGTTACAAAGTAGAGATAGAAGGAGATTTAAAAGCCGGAGGGATAACTAGCAATGAAATAATGCGGGAGGGTAGAAAAATGATAAGCTCTTTCTATAAAAATCAAGGAAGACTTCCTAAGAGCATAGAGTTAAGACAAAAATAGCTGGGCCATTTAAGATAAAATAAGTAAGAGGTCTTTGGTTTAAAGTCCCTATTTATAATTTGGTGTCCCTATTAGACATTAAATTTATAAAGTATTTTCTCATTTTATAATTATGAAAAAGAGCGGCGTGTTTTTAATAGTTATGATAGTGATTTATGGTTTTGCTGTTGTAGGAGGGGCTGATGAGACTGAAGTGGAGAGTGGCGTTGATGTTGAGATAGAAGAGCAGGTGCAGGCAGAGGTTGAGGTGATGGATGTTTCATTTGGAGCTGAGATGAGACTCTTGCAGTTGGAGTTTAGAATTAGAAGAGCGATTTTGCATGGCGAGGCAGTGATTAATTTAGTTAGGAGTAAAGGGGGCGACAAGTGAGCTTGAGCCGATCATTGAAGAGCTAAATATTTTGGTTGAGGAAGTTGACAAAATCTCTGTTGTGAGAGGGGATCAGGAGGCCGTTAATAAATATGTTGAAGTAAAAAAAGACGCAATTGATCTTGTCAAGGAGTTTAGGGAAAAGGCGGGGGTTTTGCTTAACTCTGAGGATATAGTTTCATTGAGAGAGCAGTTCAATAATATTGACAAGATGCAGTTAAATGATTTGAAGATTAGAATTAGAGGCAAGATAAGAATGCTGAATGCTGAGAGGGCGAGAAGGGTTCTTGAGTTTTTTGAGAAGAGTGATGAAGAGATGATTAGAAGGATAGGGGCTGGAAACATGACGGCTAGCCAGATTAAAGAGAGATTGAGGCAAGATTATAATTCGTTGAGCGCTGAGGAGATGGAGAAGGTGAGGAGCAGGGCGCGAGAAGAGGCAGTTAGAGTAAGATTGCTTAGAGTTGACAGGATTTCAAAAGCAAGAATAGCGAGAGTTGAAAATGCTGCAGTGAGATATGGAGAGAGGGCGAGAATATTGGAGGGCGCCGGCTTTACTAATGCTGGGGCAAGGTTGAGGGAGAGAGCAGGGGCTTTTGAAGCGGAGAGGGAAAGTCAGGAAATGAAAAGAGGAATAACTGCAAGAAGCAATGGATAGCTTGATAAAGAAGATTGTGCTGATAATGACTGTTTTGATAGTCATAGCTTTTGTCTTGCTGCTGGTCTCTTATTACGACAGGGAAAGAGTTGAGGACGAAAATGCCGGCATAAACTCTGGCAGCGGCGCGGCTAACATTAATACTGGAGATATTGACAGCTTGTCCGGCGAGGAACTGATTAACTCTTTATTGGTTGAGGATAGCGACGAGATTGATATTGGAGATATGGTTTAATCTGCTTCCAGGGATTCCTCGTCCATTTTGACATAGGCGATTGTCTCGCCCTTTTCATTAAATATTTCTACGTGGTATTGGCCGTTGGGAAGAATCAGATTTATCTTTCCTTTCATACCTTTCTTTATCTGGATGTTCTCAAAGTCAGGCGAGTATTCAATGTATTCAGCGTCGGGCTCTATAAGGAGTTTTACTTCTTGATGTCTTTTTAGATGTGGGTGCATTTTTTTGTTTCTTCTTGAGTTCGGAGAATATGAAGAGATACAAGATTTCTAAGAGACCAAGAGTGTTGACGACTAGGAGAATGACAAACCAGATTGGGCTGTTTTTCCGAGCAGATTTCCAGAGAGTAAGTCCTTTCCAGATTAGTGACCAGATTACTATTAGAATAATTGCCCAAAAAGGAAGTGAGGTGTAGAAAGATGTGAGATTTTCTAGTTGCATAATTTAACTTGGGGAAATTTGTTTATAAAGATTTGCTTAGCAAATCTTTAACTTTCGCTTACAGAGATTTTCAATCTCTGTCCCTACAATTCTTATGAATTGCGGGTCTCGGGAAACTTCAGATATAAAGATTTCTACAGAAATATATTGTAAAATTAATGGGTGCTATTTTCAATAAAAAATTATCTGAACTCTCTTTTATCTTTTTCGGTTAGATTTTCAGAATTAAACCTAACCTGCTCCTCCCATAAAATCTTTCCATCCTTATCACCACAAATCTTTTATAGCTTAATATCCATGATAAAACATGCAAAATAAGCTATTAATTATACCACTAGCATTATTATTAATTCTAGTATTTGCACTTGCAAAACCAGACACTTCATTAGTTCCAGCAACAAATAATAAAGCAGATATCCAATTAACAATTCCAACACGTGCGGTTGAAGTTGCACCAAATGTTTTTAGCTTGGGTTCTAGCCAAGATATTGATGGCAGAGCAATAGAGGGTTTCATGTTTATAGATAAAAAAAGAGAGGCCAAACCAGGCACTTCTTGCGGAAATGCGATTTGCGAAGCGGGAGAAAATGCAAATAAGTGTCCTACTGATTGCTCGACTACAACAGAAAGCACTTGCTTTGCTTTTATAGCATCAGGAGCAAGATGGAAAACCACAGAAAATTATGTCCTAAATACAACAAACAATGATGGTCTCACATCAGATTTTATTGCCACAAACATAGAATCAGGAATTGATACATGGGACTCTCAGGTTGTATTTGATATGTTTGGCCCACGTAACACTTCGGCAATTGTAGATGGCGCAGATACAATTAACCCTGACGGGAAAAATGAAATCTTTTTCAGCTCAGTATCAGATCCAGATACAATTGCAGTCACAATTGTCTGGGGAATTTTCAGAGGTCCTCCTTTCTCCCGTGAATTAGTAGAGTATGACATGATATTTAATGATGCGAATTACACATTTGGAGATGCAGAACTAGCCCCATCTCCCCACTTAATGGATTTTCTAAATATATTCATTCATGAACAAGGTCATTCAGCAGGTATGGAACATCCAGATATTACATGCACAGAAGAAACCATGTATGCCTTTGCCTCTTTCAATGAAACAAAGAAAAGAACCTTAAATGACGGCGATATTACGGGAATTAAACAACTATATGCATAATTCCTAAGCTTTCTTTATTAAACTGAAGGTATCTCTCCCATTTGCTAGGATATATTTTTTCTACTATCAGCATACGGAAGTATTATTCCTCCACCAACTATAACATATAAGATTCTCAAAGTCTAATCTTGAAAAATTTGTAACAATTAGGGATTGGAAAAGGATAAGACCAAAAAAGCTACTACGAAAACAATTATTATCCAAGCTAACAATTTCCCGATAGATGTTACATTCATTTTCAGCGCCCGTTTATTTTATACAGAGCATAAAACCACATTCTTTAGAGTGTGGATAAAGCTTGGTTTCAATGAGAAAGCTTTGCTTTCTCAAGTATTGCAACTCCAAGAGTTCAATAGGGAGTTGCAATATATCTCTGTCTCCCAACACAGAGAACCTTCGGTTCTCTGGGCCATCAAGAACTGGAAGTTCTTGAGGAGTTCAAACAAACCACTTACTTTAGTGCGTGGTATTACGCAAGAACTTTGTGATAATGCGCTACGGAAACTACAAAAGCTTAACTGAACCTTTAGTTTGTTACTCTAAAAGTAAGAATTTTATTTTGGGGGATTTTAACGACGATAAATGATTTGGCAGAGAAATGTTTAAATAGGATTGTTGTTTAAAAGTGAAAGAAGCACAACAGCTTGTGTGAAAAAAGAGGAAATACACAACATATTGTGTCCAACTTGAAATGCAATGCCCTTATTGTCTGCATAGTGAAACTAGAGTTATAGACAAGAGAAACATAGAGGGGCTTGTGAAAAGAAGACGCGAGTGCCTCAAGTGTGAGAAAAGATTTAACACGAGAGAGAATGTTGAAAGTGTTGAGCTCCGTGTTATAAAGAAAGATGGGCGGCGCGAGGGCTTTGATCAGGATAAGCTGAAGAGGGGTGTCTTGAGGGCGTGCGAGAAAAGACCTGTCAGTGAGGAGCAAATTGACAAGATGATTTATAATATTCAAGGGAGATTGCGGAAGAGAGGAAAAGAGGTAAAGAGCAATCTAATTGGCGAGCTGGTTTCAAGGGAGCTGAAGAGACTTGACAAGGTTGCTTACATAAGATTTGCCTCTGTTTACAGGGATTTTACTGACATTGATGATTTCAAACTTGCTATCGCAAGTTTGAGCCCTCAAAAATCTAAGAGCTCCAATGATTTTCGAGGTTTTAGACGAGAGATAAGGGGGTCTGTCAGCAAATAATGGCGAACGGAGACTTGATGAATGGAAATGGAGAAGAGAACGGAAATGGCTTTGGCCATAAGAAGATAATTGGAAAGGGCGTTAGAGCTTTAAGCGGTGGCTCTGGAATAAAGATGGAGCGCTATTTCACGCAGGAGGGCAAGGGAACATTTGAGTTTGATATTAACGGGAAGAAGATTGAGTGGATTGGAGAGGATGTTAATTTTACCGACGATAAAGGAAAAGTTGTTTTCACGCAACCGAATGTCAGAAGGCCTGTTTTCTGGAGCCCGCTTGCAATAAAAGTTGTGGCGAGTAAATATTTCTGGGGAAATCAGGAGAAGGGAGAGAGGGAGAATTCTGTTGAACAGCTGATAGGAAGGGTGAGCAGATACATGGGGAGACAAGCGTTGCAGCAGGGCTACTTTGACGAAAAACATTCTGATATTCTAAAAGATGAAATTGCTGCGATTTGCCTTAATCAGTTGTGTGTTTTCAATTCGCCGGTTTGGTTTAACGCTGGCATACAGGAATATAACAAAGAGGCGGGAGGGGTTTCTGCATATAAGTGGGATTTTGAAAAAGGAGAGGTTGTTAGAACAGAACAGGGCGCTGAAGTCAGCGGACGAATTGCTAAGAGGGTAGAAGACAGGCCTCAATGTTCTGCGTGTTTTATTCAGGGAGTGAGAGACGACATAGATTCAATAATGGAAATACAAGTTGCAGAGGCAAACTTGTTTAAGGCAGGGAGCGGGACTGGTTCAAACAGGTCGCCGTTGAGGAGTTCAAAGGAAAGATTGACTGGAGGAGGGAAGCCGTCTGGGCCTATTAGTTTTATGAAAGGATATGATGCTTATGCTGGAATAATAAAATCTGGCGGGAAGACAAGGAGAGCAGCGAAGATGGAGATATTAAACATTGACCATCCTGATATTATGGAATTTATTGAGGCAAAGCAAAAGGAAGAGAAGAAGGCGTGGGCTTTGATTGCGCAGGGTTATGACGGCGGACTGAATGGGGAAGCGTATAGCAGTATTTTTTTCCAGAACTGCAATATGAGTGTTAGAGTCAGCGATGAATTTATGAAGGCTGTAAAAAAAGACGGAGAATTCTGGACAAAGCTTGTTCTTAGCGGAGAGAAGTGCGAGAAATTTAAGGCGGGAGATTTAATTAACAAGATTGCTGAAGGGACTTGGATTTGCGGTGACCCTGGGATTCAGTGCGACACGATAATAAATAAATATCATACTTGCAAAAATTCTGGGAGAATTAATGCGAGTAATCCTTGCTTTAGTGGTAATACCAAAGTAGCTTTAGCAGATGGAAGGGATATTACTTTCAAGGAATTGGTAAAAGAATGGGAAGAGGGAAAGCAAAACTTCTGTTATACTATTAAAGAGGATGGATATATAGGTATTACAAAGATAATTAATCCAAGAATGACTAAGAAAAATGCAGAAGTTATCAAAGTTGTTTTAGATAATGGAGAGAATATTACTTGCACTCCAGATCATAAATTTATGCTGAAAGATAAGAGTTATAAACAAGCAAAGGATTTGACAAAAGAAGATTCTTTGATGCCTCTTTATGAAAAGGAAATTGGAATTGCTCCAAGAACTAATCATAAAATAGAAGAAATTGTGTCAATTAATGAAAGGATAGATGTTTATGATATTGAAATTCCAAATACACATAACTTTGCTTTGGCTGCAGGAGTTTTTGTTCATAATTGCTCTGAATATATGTTTTTGGACGACACTGCCTGCAATCTTGCTTCTTTGAACTTGATGAAGTTTAGAACTGCTGAGGGGAGATTTGACGTTGAGAAATTTAAGAAAGCTGTGAGAACATTTATAATAGCAATGGAGATTATTGTTAACGGCGCGAGTTATCCGACGGCGAGAATTGCTGAGAGGTCGCACATTTTCAGGACTCTCGGTTTGGGATACGCAAATCTTGGTGCCTTGCTGATGTCGTTTGGCCTGCCTTATGATTCTGAAGAAGGTAGGGGAGTGGCTGCTGCTATTACTGCAATAATGTGCGGTGAGGCTTACAAGGCGTCTGCTGAGCTTGCTGGAATGATGGGGTCTTTCCCTGGATTTGAGGAGAACAGAGAGCCGATGCTTGAGGTTATAAGAATGCATAGGAATCACGTCAAAGACATTAATGTTGAAAAAGTCCCTTCAAACCTCAGATACCTTGTGAATGATGCGTGGGACTGCTGGAGCGACGCGCTTGAGCTTGGTGAGAAGCAAGGATTTAGAAACGCGCAGGCGACGGTTATTGCTCCGACAGGAACGATAGCTTTTATGATGGACTGCGACACGACAGGAATAGAGCCGGACATTGCGCTTGTCAAATACAAAGTTCTTGCGGGCGGAGGGATGCTGAAGATTGTCAATGGCTCTGTACCCTTGGCTTTGAAAAATTTGGGATACAATGAAATGCAGATTAGCGAGATAGTTAATTATATCGACGAGAAGGACACGATTGAGGGCGCGCCTCATTTGAAGGACGAGCATCTTGTGGTTTTTGACTGCGCTTTCAAGCCGGCAAAGGGTTCGAGGAGCATAAATTACAAGGCGCATATCAAGATGATGGCTGTGACGCAGCCGTTTATTTCAGGAGGGATAAGCAAGACGATTAATATGCCGGAAGATTCAAGCGTTGAGGATATTGCGAGCGCTTATCTTTATGCGTGGGAGCAGGGCTTGAAGTCAGTCGCGATTTACAGAGAGAACAGCAAGAAGAGCCAGCCGTT
>CAYIAU010000009.1:3352-11894 GCA_964361465.1 Candidatus Woesearchaeota archaeon | reverse complement strand
TTGTAAGAAAGGAGCTTATGAAAAAACAGAGAGATTGAGAAAGTATCTACAAGAGGAAGAGGAGAAGAAAATCAGAGATATTGGGCCTTATCTGGAGTTTGCGAAGAGAGTTGAGCAGAGCAGGAAAGAGTTGATTGAATTGTTGAGAGAGCTGAAGTCTAAAGGCAAGAAGATTGTGGGCTATGCGGCTGCTTCAAAGGGGACGATTGTCCAGAATTACTGCGGAATTGGAAACGAAATATTGGGCTACATTTCTGATTCAACGCCTTTCAAGCAAGGGCTTTATACTCCTGGAAAGCACATTCTTATTGTTTCTCCTGATGTTTTTCATAATGACAAAGAAGTGGATTATGCATTATTGTCTGCGTGGAACCACGCAAAGGAAATTATGGAGAAAGAAAAGGGATTTCTTGGGAGGGGTGGGAGATTTATTGTTCATTTGCCAAAACCGAGAATCTTGGAGAGGGAGAGTTTAGGAGAAGTAGAAATAAAGGAGCTTAAGGTTTTTGATTTAGGAGAAGAAGGAAGATTATTTGAGACGTTAAGAAGCGATGACAAATTATACGAGGGGAAATTCGGGCAGAACTTAATATCTGAAGTGAATCCTGGTGTAATAAAGGGCTTGCACAAACATAATAAGCAGACAGAGTACACAACTTGCGTTAGCGGGAATATATTGTATGTTGCTGTAAAGGAAAACAAGAACGGCGTTGAAATAAAGAAGTTTGTTATTGGTGAGAGAAACCCCATTATGATTAAGACTCCTCCTGGAATATGGCACGGCTACACGCCTTTGGATGGGAAGAAAGCGCTTATTTTATACACGATGGATAGGGCTTATAATCCAAAAGATACAGATACTGAGGAAAAGGATGTTATGAGTTTTGGAGATGTCTGGAAGATTTAATAGCTACTCTTTTTTCATCTTGAAGAATCCTTTCCAAAAACCAGCCAAGTACATTCCGTGAATCATTGGAGAGAGAATCAAGTAGAGTATAAATAGTAAGGGGGCGCGTTTTACTGGAAAGACTGCCCAGATACCTACAAAGCCGATTAAAGGGGTTGCTTTTACAATTCTTTTCCAGAAGCCAGGCATTCTTGAACCGAAATATTTTACCATTGCGCCAGAGCCCTGCGCATATTTGTATTCGAGATAGAGTCTTTCGCCTCCTGTGAAAGGATGCCAGTGGTATATCTTGCATCCTGGGTAGGCAATTTTTCCGCGCGCTTTCATTTTCATATAAATATCGTCGTCAATTCCTCCGAGAGCTCCAAAGTTAGGATTTTCGTTAAACAATCCTGCTTTTATTATAACACTTTTACGATATGCACACCCTCTTGCATCTAATGCTGAACGAACTGGCTTCTGTTCTTTTATTGATAAGGCTCTTGATATTGGGTCTGCTTTCTTCCATAACTTGTATGGCATCACAATAGTATCAGAAACTGATGCAACAACATTTTTATCTTCAAGAGGTTTTAGCAGCCTCTCTAACCAGTGTTCATCTTCTGGTATGCAATCTTGATTCATTGTGATGACAATATCTCCTTTTGCTTTTTTTATTCCGTGGTTCATTCCTCCCGCTTCTGTGAATCCGGTGATTTCGAGAACCTCGTTTTTCATTGTTTGTTTTTTCAACATTTCTCTGACACGAACATAAACTTTTTGGTCTGGTTTATAGACTGGGATTACTATTGGGATTTTCATAGTTTTTGATTATTACTTAATTTTATAAATACTTCTCTTTTTGTATTCTTATGAAGATTTTGGAACTAACGAATTATTCGGCAGGGATTTGCGGAGTTTGGACGAGAGTTAGGGAGGAAGCCTTGAGATTGGCTAAAAAAGGACACGAGGTAAAAGTTTTTAGCTCTAATTTTGTCAAGGGAGGTGATAAGATTGCAACGGCTGAGGAGAGAGTTGGAGAGATTGAGATAAAAAGATTTCCTGCTTGGAAACTTGGGGGCGAGAGTTTTATGAAGTGGGATTTTTATAAGGAAGCATTGGATTTTAAACCAGATTTAATAATTGCACACTCTTACAGGCATTCTCATACAAAGAAAGCAGTTGGTATCGCGCAGAAGATTGGAGCACGGGTTTTTTTAGTGACGCACGCGCCTTTTGTTGAAGACGATATTACAAGGGGTTTTTTTGGAAAATTGAGTGTCAAGTTTTATGACTGGTTTATTGGGCCCGGGCTTTTAAGTAAATTTGACAAAGTTATTGCTATAACTAAATGGGAGATTCCTCATTTGTTGAAACTTGGTGTTCAGAGAGACAAGATAGAGTATGTTCCGAATGGGATTCCTGAAGAGTTTTTTAGATTGGGAACTTTATCAAAAGAGGAGAGAAAGATTTTGTTTTTGGGGAGGGTTTCTCCTGTCAAGGATTTAGAGGTTTTGATAAAAGCCATGACATTTGTTGATGGAAGATTTAATTTGGAGATTGTAGGGCCTGCTGAAGAGCAGTATAGAGAGCAGCTGGAAAGATTAGTTAGAGATTTGGAGTTGGAGGACAGGGTTAAATTCTCTCCTGCAATCTATGATTTGAAAGAGAAAATTAGGAAGATTGATTCTGCTTCTGTGTTTGTTCTGCCGAGCAAGAGCGAGGCGATGCCGCAGGCGCTGATAGAAGCTATGGCCCGCTCTAAAGTTGTTGTTGCTTCTGACAATAGGGGCGCGAAAGATTTAGTTGAAGAAGGGAAAAATGGCTTTTTGTTTAGGCGAGGAGATTTTAGAGAGTTGGCAGAGAAGATAAAGCTTGCTCTCGCGGGCGATAATAATAAGATTAAGATTGCGGCAAAAAGAAGTGTTGAGAAGTTTAACTGGGACAATGTAATAAAAGAGATTGAGAGATTATTGTGAGGCGTGGTTCATTTTAACATCTCTGAATCCAAGACCTGTTTCTTCAATAATCCTGTTTTTTACTGAGATTCTTTGCTTGTTTAACTCTCTTATTTCTATCGCTCTTTTTCCTACTTCTACCAATCCAAGCTCGCCTTCTTTTCCTTTTCTTATGTCTGACTCTAAGTCCCATATTTTTCCGTTGATTTCATAAAGTTTCTTAAGCCACTCATCCTTTATTTTTATACCTCTAAGCTTTTGCTCCTTGATTGCTTTATTGTATTCCTCATACTCTTCTTTTAGATGCGGCTCTCCTATCCTTTCAATTTTTAGCTTTACTATGCTTATCCTATCAAGAATCTCTGGTAGTGGCATTTCCATATAATATACAACAGCTTAAGATTTAAATAGATTGTTCTATCGGAATTTATATGATAGATGTAGTAATAACTTCTTACAAGGAGCCAGAAACGATTGGCAGAGCTGTGGAAGGATTTTTGAAACAAGATGTCAAGGAGGAATATAATATCTGGGTTGTTGCTCCTGACAAGGAGACGCTTGATGTTGCTAAGAGTTATGGGAAAAGAGTCAAGACATTTGTTGATCCTGGCAAGGGAAAGAGTTATGCATTGAATCAGATATTGCCGAAGCTTGCTGGCAGGATATTTGTTCTTTCTGATGGAGATGTTTTTATTAAGGAAAACAGTTTAAAACACTTGATAGCTCCTTTTGAGGACTTGAGGGTTGGGTGCGTTAGCGGAAGACCTGTCTCAATGGACTCAAAAAGCAATATTTTTGGATACTGGTCGCATTTATTGTGTGATGCTGGCGCGCACGGCGCAAGATTGAAGCGAGCTGAAAGAGGAGAATTTCTTGAGTGTTCGGGCTATTTGTGGGCTTTTAGAAATGGCATCATAAAAAACTTTCCATTAGATGTTGCTGAAGATACGATTGTTCCCTATTTGTTTAGAGAGAGAGGATATAAAATTGCTTATGCCCCCAAGGCAGAGGTTTATGTAACTTTCCCAAAGAACTTAAAAGATTTTATAGAGCAGAAAAAAAGAACTGCAAAAGCGCATGAGTCGCTTGGGAAATATTTTGACATTAAACGGCTTCCTAGAACGAAATCTTTTAGGAATGAGATTAGTGAGGGGCACAGAGCTTTATTTTATCCGAAAGGTTTGAAGCAGGTTTTTTATACTATGATGCTGTTTCCTGTAAGACTTTATATCTGGGCACTTGTGTTCTACCAAATTAGTGTAAAGAAGGAGCATTATCGAGATGCTTGGCAAAGAGTTGAGAGCACTAAATATAACGAGAGACCTAAATAATTGAGAATGCTGTTTAGTTCTCTCGAATATAGCAACAGACAATTTGAGGAATTATTTAAGTCTGTTGCTATAAGCAAAGAATAAAAAGAATAGTTGTTAGGGATTTAAATGGAAGAGAACATAGTTGAAGATAAATCTGCGAAGATTGATCTGGGAGAGAGAATTCTTGAAGAGAAGAAAGAGAAGCTGCGCAGCTTTCTTAAAAATAGGTATAACTTTTTTTTGGCGGGCGTGCTGGCTTTTGCTTTTGTTTTGAGAGCATACTTTCTATATGTTGCAAAGGATCAGGCGCATTGGTGGGATACTCTTGCTTACGCTGGCATTGCCAAGAATATGGTATTTGGGCTTTGGACAGAGAATTGGTTTATAATTTCTGAAACATTGATTAGACCGCCACTGCTGCCTTTGATTTGGTCTGCTCTTATGAGATTGAACATTGGAGATTTTGGGATGCTGATTCTTATAGAATTCATTCCTTCTATGCTCTCTGTTCTACTGATTTATCTGATAGGAAAGGAACTTTATGACGAGAAAGTTGGGCTGATATCTGCGTTTATGGCTGCTGTCGCGTGGATTCATCTTTTTTACTCGGTTAGGATAATGACTGACATTCCCTCCTTGTTTCTAGCTTTAGCGAGCATTTACTTTTTTGTAAAGAGTTATGAGAATTTTGAGCTGAAGTATTTCTCCCTTTCAATTCTTTTTCTTTCTCTTGCTATTCTGATGAGGTATTCGTACGGGCTTATTGGTTTTGTGTATTTGATTTTTTTAGGATTGGTGCATAGACATAGGGTTTTGGGAAAGAAGAATTTCTGGATTGGGAGTGTGATTGGAGTTGTTCCGTTATTGATATTTTTTGCGAGCAATTTAATAAAGTATGGCGGGCTGTTTCCTGCTGTTGAGAGCTATGCGGCGGCGGCGGCTGAAAAGCCAGTTGCGTTTTATGTTTTTGGCTTTATTCCTTATATATTGAAAAATACTTTTACAGGGCTTTTCTTGATAGGACTTGCAATAGTTATTTTTGAGCTTTTTATAGGGCTTGATGCGATTTCCAAGTTTAAGAGAATAAAGTCAGACGTTTTTTTAATAGTGATGTTGCTCGTTTCCTTGATATTTTTTGTCTTTGTAATAAAGGCGGCTGAAGATAGATATTTAATGATGATATTTCCTCCGATGTTTGTTTTTTCCTCTATTGCCCTTCTCGATGTTTATAACTTTGCTGGAAAATATTCTAAAGCTTTTGCAGTTATCTTGGTTTTGGGGATTCTTGGCTTTGGAGCTTATTCTCAGATAACTTTTGGCAATATGATAATAGAAGACAAAAAAACTTCTTTCTTGCCGATGAAAGAAGCTTTGGTTTGGATTGGAGAGAACACGCCGGAGGATGCGGTTATCTTGGGGCAGTGGGCTGATCCTTATACTATTTATTATGCCGGCAGAAGAGTTGAAGAGTGGCCGAGACCACTTGATGGTCTGGACAGCTTTGAACCAAAAGCAGACTATTTAATTGTTAATATTGTTCATCCTCCAGACGATAGAGTTACTAATTATATTCAAGAACATCTTCAGGATAGAGCGAATGTTGTCAAGGTTTTTTATTTTGATGAGGCAAAGCAAAATCCTGCTGTTATTGCGAGCAAACTGAATAAGTTGGCACAATAATCCTTAAATATCATTTCTATCGGGATTATATATGGCTGATTTGGGGGTTGAGGAGCCGAGTGTTGAAGTTATAATTCTTACTCATAACGGAAGGAAGCATATTGAGAGATGCCTTAACTCCTTGA
The DNA here is from genome assembly GCA_964361465.1 of Candidatus Woesearchaeota archaeon. Taxonomy (GTDB): domain Archaea; phylum Nanobdellota; class Nanobdellia; order Pacearchaeales; family GW2011-AR1; genus CAYIAU01. The sequence continues at coordinate 5,932 of CAYIAU010000009.1, read as the reverse complement.
AGAAAACTAATTATTCGAACTTTAGAGTTAGTGTTGTGGAACAAAATTCTTCTGATGGAACTGCGGAATTTATCTCGGAAAAACACGCTTGGGTGAATTTGATATTGAATAAAGAGAATAAAAGTTTTGCCGAGGGAAATAATGACATATTGAGGAATTCAAAAGCTAAGTATTGCGTCTTGCTGAATGATGATACAGAACAAGAGCCGAATTGGATTAGAAAGCTTGTTAGAATTGCGGAAAGAAGAAAGGATGTTGGCGCTTTACAGCCGAAAATATTGTCTATGAGAGATAGGAAGAAATTTGAATATGCGGGCGCGGGAGGAGGTTTCATTGATATGTATGGATATCCTGTGTGCAGAGGGAGAGTTTTTGACAGCATTGAAAAAGACGAGGGGCAGTATGATAATTTAATAGAGACATTTTGGAGCTGTGGTGCTGCAATGTTACTGAATATGGAAGCGATAAGAAAAGTTGGTTATCTTGATGAGACTTTTGGTTCTTATGGGGAAGAGCTTGACTTGTGCTGGCGGCTGAATCTTGCCGGATATAAAATTATTTTTGTTCCTGATTCTGTGATTTATCATCTTGGGAGCGCTTCTTGGGGAAAGAAAGAATATAATTTTAAAAGAGAGTATTTACATCAGAGGAATCACTGGATTCCGCTGTTCAAGAATTATTCTATGAAGAACTGGTTTAGGATACTTCCAGTGAAGTTATTTCTTGAGTTTATAACTGCGTTTGGTTTTATGTTCAGCAATCCGAGGAAGTCTCTTGCTTCTGTAATGGCAAATTTCTGGGTTGCTGGAAATTTTGGGAGGCTGGTGAAAAAGAACAGAGGGGTGTCTTCCTTGAGAAAGATTTCTGACGAGGAGATGATGAGAAAGATGATAAAAACCAGCGTGGCGCTTCATTATTTTCTTTCAAGGAGGAGGAAGAGTTTTAGGGATTATCTGGGGTTTATAGAAGATTATGATAAATTGAGATTATAATTTTCTTGCCAAGACAACAATTTCATTGCCGTTGCTTTTGTGCTCCTTGTATTCTCTGTCGCGAAGCCTGTTGAAAAATCTCGGATTGATTATTTTGCCTGTTGTGTATTTTATCAGGAGATGTGTGTAGAGATTTGCGAGTTCAAATATGCCGCCGCCGGCGAAGAGCTTTTCTATTTTCAATCCGTTTTTCTTCAGGAGAGAAGTTATTTGCGAGATGGTGTAATGCCTCTCGTGCTGAACATATCTTACTGGATTCAGATAGCTTAGTGGCGTGTCAGCTGGAACGCAGACAACGAATTTTCCGTGCTTCTTCAGGACTCTTGCTATTTCTTTAACAGCTTTTTCATCTTCTTTTATATGCTCAAGCACATCAAGGGCAATAACTTGGGAGAGAGAGTTATCGGCGAGAGGTATTTTTACTGCGTTTATAATCATCTTGTTTTTTGCTTTATTTTTTTCTGCTAGATTCTTTTCGTCCAAATCAGAGGAAATAAAATCTTTATTGCCGAGAAAAAGAGAGTTCTCAATCCAGAGAACTTCGCCTGCGCCTATGTTTAGCGTCTTGCCTGGAATTTTTGTGTCTATGAAAGAAGCGCAGACTCTTTCTCTTCCGAAAAGTTCCTGATTCATTTTAATCTGTTTGAGAGCACACCATAAATTATTGAGTATGTTGAAACAAGGTTCAAGAGTGGCTCTGCGAGAAAGCAGGAGTCTTTGTATTTAAGCATTTTTGTGATTGAATTGAGGAGAGGGAGAGGCGAGTGAGTATAAAGAAGCCAGATTCCAACTTTTGGAAAGTCTTTCTTCCAGTTGAGCCATTTGAATTTTCTTTCCTGAACATTTGGAAAATAAGTTCTTTTAAGATTTCTTATTCTTTTTTTCCATAATTCTTTTAGGGATCTTAGAAGAAGGTGTTCAACTCCGACAGATGGGACAAAAGCAAAATAATTTTCACCTTGTGAAATCAAAACAGCTGGAATTTCATTGTCAATCAGCTGTGACTGGGTTTTCGCGTAATCTTTTATCAGGGCTTTTTTGTAAATCATGAGCCCTTGCGGGGGAACTTTTTCTGGAGAGCACTTGCAGAGCCAGTAAAATTCTTTCTTTTCTTCAAGTATTTCTTTAATGCCGAGAGTGAAGAATTTGAAGATTGGGTCTCTTTGGAATTCGTCGTATGAGAGAACTCTTGTTAGAGTGGGGTGAGATTTATTGACGACAAATTGAACAAAATTCCCTGCTATTCTCTTATCGTCCTGAAAAGGAAAGAGCATCTTGGTTATGAAATCTGGCGAGGAAAATCTCATATCTGCATCAAGGTACATAAATAATTCTCCTTTTGCTTTTTCAAAAGCGAGCTTTTTGCTGACTTCTGCATCTTTTATTTTATTTTTATAGAGACGAATGTTTATTTTTTTTGAGAAGGAGTTTGCTATCTCTGGCGTATTGTCTTCTGAATAGTTATCTATGATTATGACCTCAAACAAGTCTTTTTTGCAGTTCTGAGCAGAGATTGAGTTTAAACATTCTTTTATGTCTTTTTCTTCGTTGTATGTAGGTATGGCTATTGTCAGCTTCATTTTGTAAG
>CAYIAU010000009.1:0-3252 GCA_964361465.1 Candidatus Woesearchaeota archaeon | reverse complement strand
AAGCCTTCCAAGACTGCGTAGCCCTTTCCTCCTTCTTTTAAATTTAAACATCTAATTCTCTTGTTTTTTTGAGCGTATTTCTTTACTATTGTTTCTGTCTTGTCTGAAGTGTTGTTTATTACTACTAATATTTCGTAGTCTAAAGCGCCTTGTTTTCTTATTGCTTCAAAGTAAGAGGAGTGGGATTCCAAAGTCTTGCCTATTCTTTTCTCTTCATTATGTGCGGGGATGATTATTGCTATTTTCATTCCTTAAGAAGCAGAAGCGAGCCCCATAAAAATGTTGCGGAAGCTGTCACCAGAGCCATTGAGAACTGGAAAAGACTCTTGGAGAAGTAAAATAAGAGAAATGCTTCAATCACGAGGAAGACAGGAAGCAAGAGATAGCTTCTTGTTTTCCCCAAGGAGAGCTTGTGCAATAGCACTAGATTAGTCAATGAAAGAAGCGACGCTGACAAGCCGAGAAGAAATAAAATCCCTGATGATTCTGAAATGATGCGGCCGGCAAATATTTTTACCAAGAGGTCTGGAAAAAAGTAGAGAATTAACAGGCAAGCCACGAGGGCGAGTGAAAGAGCTGTGAAAGCGTTTTTGAAGATGTTTTCAGAAGACTTGCTTTTGTCGTCGAAGTTCTCGTCTTTTTTGCTCTCTGCGGAAAGCGGGAACATTGCCTTGCTTATTGGCTGTGTGCCCATAAATATAATCTTTGATATTACTGATGCGATAGCGTATTGTCCTGCTGTTTCAGGAGAGAATACAATCTTGGCGATTATTATGTCCAGGCTAAAGAAAACCAGAACTGCAAATATTGTGAAAAATACTGGCGCGGTATAGCTGTATATTTGCGCGGTTTCAGCTTTCTTTTCCTTTGCCTTCAGGATTTTTTTTAGCATTGGAAATGAAAGTAGGAAAGCTATTGATGCGCCTAAAATAGGGCCGAGCAGGGCGCCGTAAATTTTCCAGCCGAGCAAAACAAAAGATACTGCGAGCACTAACTTTATTAGAGATTCTATTATCATACTAATGCCTAGGGATTTGAACATCTTACTGCCTTGCATTATTCCCCTGCTGACTGGCAAAAGAAAAAAGGCAAATATCATTAAGCCGTTAAAAGCCATTAGAGAGTAAGGGATTTTTAGGAGAGGCGAGAGAGGCAGTGCTATAATAAGGTAAAGGGCGAAAAAGAAAAAGGAAGATTTGAAAGCTTTTCTTAAAGAACGCTTAAAGAGATTTTTTAATCTGCCGTTTTCTTCTTCTGAAGAAGAATATTTTGTCACGACGATTTGGATTGACTCTGTAAAAATTGCTATTATGTAGAGTATTGAGTATAGAGAAGAAAGAATTCCGTATTCTACGATGGTTAGGAGTCTCGCCATGCCGAATTGGTAAAGAAAGTTGAAGATGTTAAAAATATTGAAAGTGAGCAAAAGTATCAAAGTGCCGCCCAGCAATTTTTTATTTATCCTCATTTTAATTCCCAATAAATATTCCTTCTCTAAATATTATGAAGCCGAGGATTATTATAAAGATTTGGAACAACCAGATTGAATAAACTACTCTCTTTTCTGTTGGAGCGATGTTTGCTTTTTTTAGGAGAAAGATTGCGAGATGCTCTAAGCCGTAGAGCTTGTCGTATCTTAAATCCAGGGTGTTGTCTTTTTGCGGAGCTCCAAAGGACTGCTTTATTAATTTTCCTCTTGACTTTAAGATAGTTTCAATAATGTAAGGTGTGAAAAAGAAAACAGCGACTTTTTCAAAATCTCCGAGGATTGCAAGGATTGCTATTAAACCTCCTGTTGCATAGGTTAATGAATTTCCTGGGAAGACTTCTGCGGGATAGAAGTTGAAGATTAAGAACGCGAACAAGGAGGCAGCCATACATAAAGCTGTTATTGAGAGCCAAGTGTTTCCCATAAAGAAGGATACTGCTGCTAGAGAAGATAGAAGAATAACTCCTTGTCCTGCTTCAAGTCCGTTGAAACCTGCCAGAAAGTTGAATGTGAATGTTGCGCCGATTATTCCGATTGGGATGAATAGCAGAGGATATAATAATCCTATGTCTATTCTCCCTAATAGCGGGAGTGAAATCTGGCTTTTTCCTGCATTTATTACTATTAGAGGTATTGATGCAATTGCGAGAAGTATTATCCTGGACCTTTTTGAGAGCCCTCCTTTTCTCCATCCAAATAAATCGTCGGCGAGACCGATTCCTGTGGCAAGGAGTATTACGGTAAGCAGGGAGAGAATTTCAACGAGATAGAGCTGAGTTTGAACGATGAATATTCTGTAAGCAATGTATGTCAATACTCCTATAATGAAACCGAGGACTGCTATTGTTCCGCCTGAGCCAGCTACTTTTTCTGAATGATATTTGTTCATATCTTCCCAGACAATGCCGATTTGTTTTGCTTTTCTAATCCAGAAGGGCATTAAAAGTAAAGTTGTTAGAAAGCTTGCTAAAATTGGGGCGAGTAAGATTGGGTTCATAGTATCAGCTGAAGTTCTTCTGGGTAATCTGTGCTTAGATATTCCTCCTTGAATTCGATATCTTCTGGATAATTTATCTCCCAGATTTTTATTGGGCCTCTTAATTTGTTGTAGTATACAAAGTCACTTTCTGTATTTAAATTCTGAGCTCTTAGCTGGGAGACTAACTCATCTTCTTCTGAGTGGACGAGCTTGAAATATGGAACTTCTTCATTATATAGAGATAGTCTTGCAACCTGTGAGTTTACCATTTTTTTTGAAAGATATATTAATGTGGCGTCTTCCTCGTAGTTTCCTCCTTGACTCTGTGGTTTTAGCCGCGACAGTAAAAAGATTCCAGATTCTACTCCAGAGCCGAAGTCTATGAATTCTTTATAGTAAGCGTATCGTATTGGGAGAGCATATTGTCTTTCCTTATATGAGAATATTCCTACTGGCTGGTTTATAGAAGAATTGAGATTATCTTTTTCAACAATTACCATTTCAATTTCTGCGGCTTCCCCGGGAAGGAATATTTTTGTGTTATTTTCTTCATATATTATATCCTCAACAATTAAAGTTTTTCCTACATAGAAGTAAGTTGTTGAATTCTTTGTTTCTTTTGTTAATTGATTTTCGCGGTGTATTATTGCGGGAATGCCTTTTCTATCAAGAGTTTCGTCTGAGCCGATTAAAGAGTATGCAGCGTATTTTATGATGTCGGTTGAGTCCATGAGGAGATGAGTTGCGTTGTGGGTGTAGAGGAATTCTAAAGCTTCTTGATTGT
>CAYIAU010000008.1:2813-12187 GCA_964361465.1 Candidatus Woesearchaeota archaeon | reverse complement strand
ATTCTGAAGGATATTGCAATGAGATCTCGGAGACTGCAGGGATTTGATGTTTTTGACAGGCCGGGATATGACACGCACGGAGTTCCGATTGAGTATCAAGTTGAGAAGGAGATCGGGAGCAAGAGCAAGGGCGATATTGAAAAATATGGTGTTAAGAGATTTGTTGAAAAGTGCAAGAGCTTTGCGACAAAGTATATTGGAGTTATGAATTCTGAGTTTGAGAACTTGGGCGTTTGGATGGATTGGAAAAATCCTTATTTGACTTTGGAAGATGAATACATTGAGGCAATTTGGGGCGCTTTCAAGGCGGCTGAAAAAAAGAATCTGCTGTATAAAGGAAATTATCCGGTTCATATCTGTCCAAGATGCGAGACAGCTGTGGCTTACAACGAGATTGAGTATGGGAAGCAAAGAGATACTTCTATATTTGTGAAGTTTCCTTTGAAGAACAGGGAGAGAGTATATTTGATTATTTGGACGACGACGCCGTGGACTTTGCCGGGCAATACTGGTGTTATGGTGCATCCGGAATTTGTTTATCAGGAGATAGAAACTGCGGAAGGAGAAAGATGGGTAATTGCTAAAGATTTAGTGAAAAGCTTGATGGAGAAATTTGAGACGGGATTTACTTTAAAGAAAGAATATAAGGGGAAGGAGATGGAGGGATGGAGATATGAGAATCCTTTGAGCAAGAATTTAAGTTTACATCTGAAGAATTCTTATAGGGTTGTTTTGTCTGCTCGCTATGTTACTATTGAAGAAGGCACAGGACTTGTTCATACTGCGCCCGGGCACGGAAAGGAAGATTATGAAGTTGGGAAGGAGAATGGCTTAGATGCTCCCTGCCCTGTGGGGACAGACGGGGTTTTGACAAAGGATGCGGGCAAATATGCTGGAAAAAGGGCGAGAGAAGTTGATGAGGAAATCATAAACGATTTGGATGAAGGAGGATTTTTGGTTGGCAAGCTGGAATATGAGCACGATTATCCTTTGTGCTGGAGAGATAAATCTCCGCTGCTGATGGTTTCAATTCCGCAATGGTTTTTGAAAATCTCTGACATACAAAAGAAACTTTTGAAGGAGAATGAGAGAACATCTTGGACGCCGAAGTTTATGAAAATGAGAATGAGGACGTGGCTCTTGGGAATTTCAGACTGGCCTGTCTCGCGGCAGAGGTATTGGGGAACACCACTGCCGATTTGGATTAACGAAGAAAGCGGAGAGAAGATAGTTGTGGGGAGTATGGGGGAATTGAAAAAACTTTCAAAGACGAGGAAGATTGATACGCACAAGCCAGGTATAGATGCTATCGTTATAAAGAAGAATGGGAAAGAGTTTAAAAGAGTTCCAGAGGTTTTGGATGTGTGGTTTGACTCTGGCGTTTCGAGCTGGGCGGCTTTGGGTTATCCTTCTGAGAAAGGCAAGTTAAAAAAATACTGGCCTGCTGATTTAAACATTGAGGGCAAAGACCAGTTTAGGGGCTGGTGGAACTCTCAGATGATTTTGGGCGAGATAGAATTTGGCAAGAAGCCTTTTGACTCTGTTCTTGTTCATGGAATGATATTGGATATTGATAAGAGAAAAATGTCAAAGTCAAAGGGAAATATAATTTCTCCGCGAGAAGTTATAGAAAAATTTGGAAGGGATTTTTTAAGATATTATTTTACCAAGTTTTCTAAGGGAGAGGATTTCTCTTATGATGAGAAGGAGTTTGGCGAGATAAGGAAAGTTCTGACTATTTTAATTAATGTAAATAATTTTGTGAATCAGCTGGAGAAAAGGAGGGGCGTGGAGGAGATTGAGGACAAGTGGATCTTGTCGCGCTATAATGATTTGGTTAGGGGCGTGATTGAGGATTATAACAGCTATAAATTTCCAGAAGCTGTACAGAAGTTGGAGGCGTTCTTGACGAATGATTTGAGCAGAAAATATATCCAGATTGTCCGCGAGAGAGAAGGAGAGGTTTATGGTGTGTTGGATGAGATAAGGAATGGATTGATTAAGTTATATGCGCCGGTGATTCCTTTTTTAAGTGAGAAGATTTGGCAGGAATTGAGAGAGAAGAAAATTGTAAAAGAAGAGAGCGTGCATTTGTCTTCTTTTCCTTCTGCGAACTTGAAGAAGATTGACAGGAAACTTGAAGAAGAGTTTGAAGTTGCCAAGGAAGTTATTGAGGTTGGACTTGCTGAGAGAGATAAAGCGGGGATTGGATTGAGATGGCCATTGTCTAAGGCAGTTTATGATGCACACAGGAAATTATCAAAGGATGTTGAGGGAGTGATTGAAAGGCAGTTGAATGTTAAGAAATTAATTAGGGGGAATATCAAGGAAAATGCGAATGTTAAAGTGAAGTTAGATACTACTATTACTAAAGAACTTGAAGCAGAAGGTTTTGCGCGCGAATTCGCGAGGAAAATTCAGGCAGAGAGAAAAAACTTTGGCTTGAAAAAGGGTGACTTGATTCACTTGAAAATTTCTGTTGATAGCGAGCTAAAATATATGTTGCAAAAACATCTTTCTTTTATACAGGACAGGACGAATTCCAGAAGAATTGACTTTGTCGACGATAAAATCTCTGGGAAGGCGATTGAATTTGAGATTAAAGGGAAGAAAATATTCGTATTATTTTCGTAATTTTATAGGGGTATAGAGCTGGAAAACATTTAAATAGTAGGGGAGACTTTGATTGGCATAGAGGTGAAATTAGAAAGATGATAATAAAGGACGAGTTTTTGAGCAGACTCAGGAAAATATTTGACCTGAACCTCTACGAGGCAAAGGTATGGACTGCTCTGCTCTCGCGAGGTGTATCTACTGCCGGGGAGCTAAGTAATATCTCTGATGTGCCGCGAAGCAGGACGTATGATATTCTTGAAAGTTTGGAGAAGAAGGGATTTATTGTGATGAAGCTTGGGAAGCCGATTAAATTTGTCGCTTTGAAGCCGGAAGAAGTTGTTGAGCGCGTGAAAAGAAATCTTGTTATCAATGCGCAGGAGAAAAGCAAGAGGCTTGAGCAGTTGAAAGGCGACGATGTCTTGGATGAATTGACCAGCTTGTTCAGCAATGGCGTGAAATTTGTTGAGCCGTCTGACTTGTCAGGGAGTTTGAGGGGAAGACAGAATATGTATAATCATTTGGATATGATGATAAGAGGAGCTGAGAACAATGTGACTTTGGTGACGACTGCTGACGGCTTGAACAGGAAGATGGAGACATTGCTTCCGTCGTTTGAGAGAGCGAAAAAAAGGGGAATTAGCATCAGAGTTGCCGCGCCTATCGGGCCTGATAATTTAAAAATCGCAAAAGAGCTGAGCAAGTTTGCTGATGTGAGAGATCTTACTGGCAATAAATTCCAAGGAAGGTTTGCGATTGTTGATTCAAAGCAGTTGATGTTTATGCTTCTTGATGACAAGACCGTGCATCCGAATTATGATGTTGCTGTCTGGCTTTCAACGCCTTATTTTGCGCAGGCGCTTGAGGGAATGTTTGAACATGCTTGGAGCCAGTTCACGCCTTTGAGCAAGATTAAGATTAAGTGATAGAGAATAACAATGTTTAAATAGTTTCTCCAAATAAAAATTCTATGACGATAACGATTGATGTAAGTCCGCAAGGAATTCAATTAGCAGTAACTCAAGGACCATTTGACAAAGCATTAGATGAACTGATTAAAGCAGGCTATGAAGCGCCTATCTCTCTTTATAATAATTCTCAACTAAGAATACAGCAAGGAAAAGATTCTTCAGTTTCAAGAAGTGGAAATTGGGTAAGAGAAGATGCAATATATGTTCCTAATAAAGGAAATTTCTTAACAAAGAGCTCTCTAATATCAGCATCACCTAAAGAAGCAACAGAGGCGTGCAGGAGAGAAGGAGAGTTTTATTTGACGCCAGAGCAATTAGGGCTTGCCTTACAAGGTTCAATCCAATTTCCGTCTAAATTTATTGACATTCCGACAAAGAGATTTAATTCAGAGGAATTAACTATTTTTGCTTTTGGAAATGGAGATGCAGAAACAGCTCAAACATACGGAGATTTCTTGAAAGAAGCAGGAATAAAAGTCATGCCTGTTTATTTAGCTAATAAAGTCTATGTTAATGAACAAAAGTCTCCCTTTGCAAGAAAAATTTGGTTCGGGAATCTTGACAGCAGTTCTGTCCTCGATGGCGACTGCGGGGACCTCCGTGACGACAGCAGCTGGGTTCGTGGGGTGTTGCATTCAACTGGCGAAGCCAGCGCTTAAAAATTAATGAAATTTCTTTGTGTAAAAATATAAAAGAGAAGTTAGGGAAAGGATTATCGTCGTTGAAGTAAGCATAAGCATTGATAAAAGATGAGTTCTTGAGCTTTCTTGAGTTGCCGGACTTTCTTCTATTGAGCTCAAATGAAGCATTCCCTCGTCGGAAGTTTGGGCTTGTATTATTTCAGTTATTTGTGCTGTTTCCTGCTGATTAGAGAGGCAGTCCTGTATCTTGAAATCTTCTGATAGAGTTTCTCTTTGGTTTGAGTTATAGAAAGCTGTTGCTGTTATGGTGTAATCGCCTGGGCCTGCATCTATTGGGGTTATTATGAAGAAAGAGCTTGTTTCTCTGTTGTTTCCGTCAAATCTTTCAAGCTCAAATTCTTCTGTTTTCTCCTTTATCTTTAACTTTGAATTTTCTAAAGAGATATAAACATCTTCGTCCTGCAAGCCGATATTTTCAACTCTGACTTTTACTTCTATTGGCTCTCCTTGGCAGATTTGTGAGCTTTTTATTTCAAACTTGTTGATTATGATATTATGCTCTAGTCTTTTTATGTTTAGAGGGATGTAGGACTGCGTGCAGACAGAGTCTTCTGCCTTGACGAATAAGGCGTATTCATCTTCCAAGTCTAAGTCTATTGGTATCTCCAGAGTAAGGGCGCGGATTTTTTCAACTCTTGGGTTTATATCTATTGATGTTTCTATTTTCTCAACTGATTTTTCTCTTTTCAAATTGTACAGAAGAGCTGTTATGTCTATTTTTTGTTCTTCTCCCAGATTGTTTTTTACAGCTATCTTTGCTGAGATTCTGTCGCCAAGTTCAAATTCATCTCCTGATTCTGGAGAAGTTATTTCTAATTCTATTTTGTCTGATATTTCTGTGCAGGCGTCTGCTCTTTTGAAGCTTGGGGTGCAGGCAACTGAGCAGCAGACTGGAGAGTCTTTTGACTGGAAAGTTGAAGAGGGGCAGATTGTGCTTTCGGAGCAGATGAAGCCGCCTGCCTCTGAACAGGTGAAGTCAGAGGTTGAGCCGACTATAATACTCCAGGAATGGAGCTCTGTTAGTTCTGAATCTGAAACGATTGCTTCTAAAAAGTAAGCGCCTTGCGGCTGAGAGAAAGAGTAGGATTCTGAGTTTAATTCAACTATTTGAGAGTTCAGCTTCCAGGTGATTGTTATTCTTGCTGAATCAATGTCTTCTGCTTCTATTAAGAAGTTGAGCTGTGAGTTTTCTGGGATGTTTCGCGACGGCTCGCTTGGAGAGAATGAAATTATTTCTGGCGCGTCGTTGATTGGCAAGACATTGACTTCTAAAAGAGTTTTGTCTGAGCCGTCTATGTCTGAGACTACGAGCTCGCAGCTTGCTTCTCCGTTGTAGTCTTTTCTTGGAGAGTAAGTTAATGTGCTGCCTGAGATTTCGCATTCAAGAGCTTCCTGCTCGCCTATGCTGAAAGTGAGAGTGTCGTTGTCGGGGTTATAAATTTCCAAGAGGCAGGTGTATTGCGTGTCTTCGTTTATTTCTGTTTCGCAGGTTAGAGGAAGGAATTCAGGCACTTCACTTGTTTCGGTAACTGATAGAGAAACAGGGTTGCTTAACGCAAATAGTCCTTCTGGGTCACTGGCTTTTATGATTATGGAGTCTTCACCGAACCAGTCTGGGCTTGAGGTGAAACTTATGAGCGCGCCTTGAAGAGATGTTATGATGTTTTCGTTTTGGGGAGATTCTGAGATAGTGAAAGTTAGTGGATCGTTTTCATAATCTTTGAAGTAGTCATTTAAGTTGAATTGCTCTGATGAGCTGTCTTCGCTCCAAGAGATTTCTGGAATGTCTGCTATTAAGAATGGAGTGTCGTTAACGCAGTTTTGGTCTATGCCGTCGTAGGGGATTTCTTCTGCGCCGGGGTGTATGCTTGGGTCAAGGTCGTTGCAGTCTAAGCCATCTGCGCCGCCGTCGAATCCGTCGTTGTCAATGTCTTCTAAGTCAAAGCCGTCGCAGTTTTGGTCTATGCCGTCGTAGGGGATTTCTTCTGCGCCGGGATTGATTTGAGAATTAGAGTCGTTGCAGTCCTCTGGGTTTTGGATTTCTTCATAGCTAGATGGAAGAGAATCGCCTGAACAGATTTGCAGTGCGGCGCCGAATGTGAATGTGTCTTCGTCTGAATCTCTGAAGCCGGTTAGGAGCTGCCAGATGTTTGGATTATTGTCGTCGCAGTCTTCGCTTGATGGGACTCCGTCTCCGTCGCCATCCTCGCCGAATAAAAGCCATTCCAAAGAGTTTGCTAATAGTTTTCTTGTTGATGGCGTCCAGTAATCTGCTTTTGTCGCGCCGAAGAAAAGGTTTCTTTGGGTTGCGGTATTTCCGTTTAGGAATCTTGTTCCTGGCTGGATTGTGGCGACGACAGAATCAGATATTGTGCCTGCTGAAACTATTATTGAGATTCCTGCTGGTTTATTTCCGTTTAAGTAAGATGTTGTTGTTAGTATGTTATAATGGGTGTAGGCGTTGAAGTTTAGAGGGAGAGAATTAACAATTGGGCTGTTTTCATTTCTTATTGTCAAAAGAGTTGGGCTTGATTTTTTTCCTGTTTGTGAGCTCCAGCCCAAGTCAGCGTAATCATAGGAGTTTATTATTAATGAGCGGTGCTGATGGAAAGGTATGCTTTTTGGGTTTGTTAAATCCTGGTTTCCGAGGATGAGCATTCTGTAATCTGATAGATTTTTTTCAGGGACTTGCGATTCAAATATCGTTTCTGTTGTGTAGCCGAGCGCGTGGATTTCGCTTAGTAAATCAGAGTCAATTCCTGTTGAGCTTCTTACGATGTAGGCGAAGTCTATTGCTGATGCGAGCGGGAGGATTAAAACTGCGAGCAGTAGGATTATGAAGAGTTTACGCACGAGAGTTCACTTTCTTTTTTTGTTTATTTCGGCTTTTTTTTGAAGAATAGAAATATAGGGCGAGCAGGACAACTGCGAGGACTATTGTTGAGATTGAGAGAATTAGTGCTGGCGAGAGCTTTGATGTGCTTGTTCCTGAAGTTTCTGAAGAGCCGAGGTTGAAGTTGAATCCTTCGCTTTGGGATTGAGTTGAATTTTCTTCTGCTTCTGGAGAGGTGGAATCTGAATCTTCTTGCGAGTCGTCTGCTACTATCACAATTATTGATGCTGTCAAGCCGAGAGCGTTGTCTTCTGATTTGAGCTTTATATTTATTTTTGTTTCACTGGTGCCTGCTTTTGACGGCGCTTTTATTGTGAAGTATGCTTTCTTTTCCTCTTGGGGAGCGAGGGTGAATGATTCTTCTTTTAGCTTGATTGAATCTGCGAGCTCGCCTATTGGAGCGAGAGTGATAGTGACTGGAATGTCGTTTGGGTTTATCACTAAGATATATTTTTCAATTGTTTCTTTTGGCTCTAAGCGGAGAACCATTCTTGAGTTTCCGAGCTTTGCCGATAGGGCTAAAACTGAGAAGGAGCTTAGCAGTATTAATGCTATAAATATGAGGGCGAGGAAGATTCTTTTTGCCATTTTAGTATTATAGAGTAGCTATTAATTTATTTATAAAGAATAGTATTCTGCGACGTATGTTTTGCAGAATAAAGGTGTGTAGCTACTTTGTTAGATAACATTGGTTTAGTCTACTGGATTTCTCGGACGATTTCGCCAGTCTCTTGGGAGGATGTTTACAGAGTTGGAGAAGCAGTAGCTTGATGAGGTGCCTGGATTTTTACAAGTTGAGCCTGCTGAGCAGTCTGCGTTTGAGTTGCATCTGACACATTGCCCGGAGGAGCAGACGAACTGGCATTGCTCTGAAATTATTGGAGAGGTTTCAATTGTGCAGAAACTGCTTGGAGTGCCGGGAGAATGGCAGATTGATGATTGGAAGAATCTTACGACGTTGTTTTCAGAGCAGAAGTTGTTTGTGAGGAAGCCGGTGAAGCCGCAGTCAGAGCTTGAGAAGCACTCTATGGTGTCTAAGTCTATGTCTTGGCAGACGCCAGAGATGCAAGTTTCTGAGTCTTCTGAGCATTGCTGAATTGTTTGGTTTGAAATCTGTGATGAGCAGAAACTGCTTGGGGTATTTGGATTGTTACAGGTGAAGGTTTGGAATTGCTGCGTGACATTGTTTAATGAGCAGAATGGAGTTCCTATTGAGCCGTCTATTCCGCAATCTGAGTTTTGGGAGCAAGTTATGGTTGGTGTTGTGCATTGCCCGTTTGAGCAGGTGTTTGTGCATATCTCAAGAGTTTGAGGAGTTATCAGACTTGAGCAGAAACTTGATGGAGTGGCTGGATTATTGCAAGTGAAAGAGCGGAAGTTTCTTGTTACGTTATTTGCTGAGCAGAATGGAGAGCTGATGAAGCCATTAGAGCCGCAGTCTGAGTTTGTGAAGCACGAGATGGGGGAATTCGTGCAGAAACTGCTTGGAGTTCCTGGATTATGACAGATGTCTTGAGTAGTGCTGTTATTATCGTTGCAGTCAGAGTTTGTTGAGCAGATTATTTCAACGCATTGTCCTGCTGAGCAGGTGTCTGAACATTGCTGTATTGTTACTGGAGCTAATGAGTTTGAGCAGAAGCTTGATGGGGTTGCTGGATTATTACAAGTGAAAGAGCGGAAGTTTCTTGTTACGTTATTTGCTGAGCAGAAATTATTTCCGAACAATCCATCAATTCCGCAATCAGAGTTTGTGAAGCATTCTATTGGAGGAGTTGTGCATTGTCCGTTGGAACAGGAAGCTGTGCAGACTTGAATGGTTTGCTGTGTTGTTTGGGACGAGCAGAAGCTTGATGGGGTGCCGGGGGAGTTACAGGTGAATGACTGGAATTGTTGAGTTACATTATTTGCTGTGCAAAATGGCGAGCCGAGAGGGCCGTCTATACCACAATCAGAGTTTTGCGAGCAGATTATGTTTATTGGATTGTTTGAGCAGGAGCTTTGGAGCGTGCCTGGAAAGTTGCAGATGTCCTGGGTGTTTGGATTTGAGTCGTTGCAGTCTGCGTTTGTGTCACATCTTATGCAGGCACCTTCAAAGCAGGCGAACTCGCATTGAGATAATTCTCGCTGTTCAACATTCAAAGTGCAGAAAGATAGGAGCGTGCCGGGGTTTTGGCAGGTTGCGTTTTGGAAATTTTT
>CAYIAU010000008.1:0-2713 GCA_964361465.1 Candidatus Woesearchaeota archaeon | reverse complement strand
AGGTTGTCAATTTTGTTGTGTGAAGTAAAAGATGTTGAGTCAACGCTACCTTGAAAAGTTACATTCTCTGTCAAGTCTCCGATGTTTTGTGCATTTATTATTATCCTATAACTTGAGTTGCAGAGCAATTCATTTGTTGAAATTAGAGTGTTATTTTGCTCTTCTATACTTATCTTGTTTATTGAGCCAGGGAAATCTATGAGCGCGACGTCGTGTTTTCCGGGGAGACAAGAGCCGTCTTCGCAGCCGAACTGGCAGGTTTCAATTAAAACATCAGAGTCGTTTGGAACGCACTGCGCTGTTACTGAGCCGGGGTTTTGACAGAAGTGAGAAGTTATTGTTTGATAGACATCGGAGTTCTTGCAGAAAGGCAGGGAGGTTGAACTTGCGGGGCATTGGGAGTCTGAGTTGCAGGCAGAGACCACATAGCCGACGCAATCCTTGAAGAGCTGGCGCGCTACTGGCGTCCAGAAGTTTGATTCTGCTATTCCGAAGAAGCAGATGTTTCCCTTTGTTGTTTTTCCATTTAAGAGATGAGAGCCGGCAGGCGCCTGCGAGATTACATCGCCAATCTTGAATCCTGAACTTGCGGTTTCTGTTCCTGCTACTTGCGTGAATGCTGGAGATTTATTGTCCTTGTCTAAATAATAATAAGTCAGAACAATGGTTTGCTGTTTGTATGTTTGAGTATAAACTTGAGTCATGTGCGCATTTATCAAAACAGACAAGGGGTGCGTTGCGCCATATTGGCTTATTCCGTCAGCGTCTGTTAAGCCCCAATCTTCTCCGTTGTAATAGCTTGCGACGACGCTTGGCTTGTCATTAACAGGAATTCTGTCCCTGTTTCTGAAGTTTTCATCGCCTAGGAAGAGCATCTTGTATTGAGAGAAGCTTGCTGGAAGAGATGTTTCTTTTATTAAATCAACTGAGAGGTTCATTTCTTGGAAGACATTTAGTATGTTATCGTCGATTTGCGAGCTGTGCCGGTAAATGTATGCAACGTCTGCTGCTGTTGCGAGAGAGGTTAGTAAAATAAGAGTTAAGAGAGATAGGTAGATTAGTGACGCTCTTTTTGCCATTTAGATTTTATTAATGGGATTTATTTAAAGACATCTTACTACTTGGGGCTGGTGAAAATAAAAAATAGAAGCTATATTAAGAATGTTACTTCTTCAATTAAGGCGAAGTTGCCTGCGTCATCAAGAAATTTTAGGGTTAGGTTGTGTTCTCCAGAACTGAAGCTTCTTCTTTTTTCACAAGCGCCATGTCTCAATCTTGAGCAGAGAGTTCTTTCTCTTGGTCTTGAATCTGAGTTGTCTATGTAAGTTGCTTCTTCAAAGTGCAGTTCTGTTATGTTAGCTAAGAATTTAATATATCTACCATCTTTTGTGTAGTTGAAGAAAGTAATTATTGGCGGAGAAGTGTCCACCTCTATTTCTCTTTTTCTTGATGAATCTGAATTGTTCATAATGTCTGTTAGGTTGAACCAGTATGCTATTTCTTGTGAGTCATAGTCTGAGATATTTATTTGTGTTTCGCAGATAGTGTCTGATCTATCTTTAAGGCAAGTCCCAAGATCAACTTCGGAGTTTCTAAAACCAATTGCATCATTTCCATAATTTATAGATAAGGAAGTTGGATTCTCTTCCTGAAATTCAACACTAAACAAACCAGTTGCGAATCCGTTTCTTGGCTCTGTTTTCCTTATGCTTGGATTCTTTGTGTCAACTGTGAAGTTAATGTAAGTGAGAACATCTTGGTTTGGAAGAGGAGAAACAGATTTAATCACAAGCTCGTGAAATCCGTTGTCAAATGGTTTTTTGTTATGATATGAATCGCAATGACTGCATTGCTGGCGGAACTTGGCTCCGTTGTCGCTAAACTGGAGACTTTCGGTTTCAATCCCGTAAATGATACTTATTAACACCTGCCTGCTGCCGTATAAACTGCCCTGAACTGGCGATAAAACTGTTACATTCAGAGGATTTAGAACATTCACGGAAACGTTCTGCGTTACTGTTAGGGCTAGAGTTGTTGAGATAAGCAATAGTGTGGATATTAACAACGCTAATTTTTTCATTTTTTCTTGTAGATTTTTGTTAAAATTCCCAAAGCGATTATAACTAAGATTATTGCGATAAGTGATTTTTTTGATATCTTGCTTTTTTCTGATTGTGAATCATCAGAGATTGCTTGCCCTGTAATTTGAGAGTTTGAATCTCCTAATTCTTGGATTGGAAATTTTCCTTCGGGGTCATTTAGAGAGCTTTTTGGCGAGGTAATTGCGCCGCTTCCACCCCCGCTGCTCGCTTGGGAGGAGGCAGTTGCGCTGGACTCTTGAGATTCTGAAGCAGGAGAAGATTCTTCCGTAACTTTCACAAAAAGCCAGGTTCCTACGCCTGTGGAAACGCTTCCTGAGCTTTCAATGTGATATGTTAAAGCTCCAAGATATTCTCCAACTTTATTTCCTTTTACACAGACATCTACTGCCTCATTCTCAAGATTTTCAATTTCTTTTTGGTAATTAATCTCTATCTCAAAATCAGAAGCCTCTAATTCGTATTGGGACAATTTGCCTTTATTATCTTCGCTTTCGGCCCACTTATCTTCTCCCGTAACATTGACTGCTTTTTCGTTGAGCAGAGTCACCTTTTTACACATCTCTTCTCCTTTAATTGCGTCAAAATGCATTTCGCCCGGGCTTAGATCGGAA
>CAYIAU010000007.1:0-12448 GCA_964361465.1 Candidatus Woesearchaeota archaeon | reverse complement strand
AAATTTTCATCTTTTCCAGTAACAAAAATTTCCTACCTTAACTCAACAGATTTCAATCTCCGTCGCCTAATAATTCTAAAAATATAAATTAATAAAATTATAATCAATATTAGCAAAATCAAAGATATTCCTAACCAAATTAACAAAAAGTCCCAATCAGCCAACAAATCAAACTTCTTCTCTTCTAGATTTGGAGACTCCAGAACCTCTACATCTCCTATCCTTACAGACGAAACATTTGAAATTATAAGATTATCATCTTTGTCTTCTCCCATAGCTATTATTTCAAGCACTCCTGTCTCATAACTTTCATTAGAAGGATCAAACATACAACTAAACCTATGCACATTCTCTCCTTCTTTAAATTCGAAGAAATTTCTCTCTACTTTTACATCGTCACATAAGACTTTAAATTGGGATATGTTAGTAGCCTGAACAACTCCTTCTATACTCACCCTATCTTCTGATAACTTAATATCTAAAGGAAAATAATAAAATACAATATCCTTACATTCCAATTCTGGAAGGCAATAGGCAACTAACTCAAATGGAAATGTAGGTTCAGAAAGGTAATAAGCTGGTTCTATCAAAGTTATTTTGGCCTCTCCTAAATCAGCAGTAACTCCGCCAGTAATTCCTAAACTTTTTATTCCTATAATAACTAAAATTAAAAATAACAAAAGAACTAAAACATATAAGCCTTTTTTCATAATTAAAATACGTTATAAAGGTTTATAAAAATTCCTAAAAACTAGTGTGTTAAATAACCAAGATCCCTCTAGGTATGCTTTCTAAAGAATAATATGCCTAATTAAAAATCACTTTTCTTTCCCTCCAAATTGGACACGGCTTGAACAGCGAGAATAAAATTCATCACAATGTATTGTTGTGTTGACGGAACTTATTCAAATCATTTTTTAGTAGACTTCTTTCAGAGAGAGTATATGAAAATATTTAAATCCAAAATATCTCTATTATACATGAAAATCTTAGTCTCTTTTTTTACTGACAGATTTTCGATTCTAAAGGATTTTTGGGAAAGAGCGGCAGAGAATAGCTCTGGTGGTGCCTTTCAGGGAACAGATAAATATGAAAAATTAAAACTAGGAGGTTTTTTGATGTTATTAGATTGGAATAATAAAAAGATATTAAAAAAAATAAAAATAGAAACCCCTAGAGGATTCGACTTATTAAATGATAAACTCTACATTACAAAAAGTAATCAGGAAACATTTGTTATGAGCAAAGACTTAAAAAGAAGATTATATAAATTTTCTAATCCTTATTTCAACAATTTGCACTGGGTAAGTTGCTATGGAAATAAACTTCTTTTTGCTTGCAGCGGATTGGATATGATATTAGAAACAAATAATAAAGGAAAAACTACATATAAGTGGTTTGCAACTGAACACGGATTTAATAAAGATCCAAAAGGGAGAATAAGAAGAGTAGAAATCAAAAAAGATTATCGGACTTATAAGTTTCCAACATTAAGGCAAACTACACACCTAAATTCTGTCATATATGCCAAGAAGACAAAGTATTTTAAAAAAACAATATATGCCTCCCTGTTCCATCAGGGGAAAGTTATAGCAATCAATAAATTTAATGGGAAATATAAAACTGTACTAAATGGTCTTAAACATCCCCATTCTATTAGAAAGGTAAAGGAGGGATATGTCATCTCCGATACAGAAAATGGAAGAATTGTTATAGTTGATGAGAATTTCTTAATTAAGCATTATTACATCTTAAAAGGATCAAACTGGATTCAAGATTGCTCACTAATGAGTAATGGTAATTTTATTGTCTGTGATTCAAATAACAATAGGATTATAGAATTAGACTCTCAATCTGGAAAAATTAAAGACTCTTATAAATATAATTCTGAATGGAAAATATTTTCTGCTATGGAATATCCGACATAATTATACCTGCTTTTTGTTTTATCGCGGCTATTTTTTGAATTAAGTCTTCTCCATTTTTGTTCTTACATTCGTTACAAGGATTGCCGTTTGCGCATCCTTCGACAACATTTCTTAGATTATCCGGATGTGACAGGAAGCATTTTATTTTAAAAAAAGGACAATTACTTATATCGCCACCAATTAACCTGTGTTGTTCTATGGCCCTTCCTCCAGAAGGCATTTTTCTTAATCTTTCTATTATCTCAGACAAATCTTGATCTAAATAAATGGTATTAGCATCTTTTTTACTTGTCATCAAAGATTTCCCTGTTAAATTTGGTACACCTTTCGAATAAATAGCCGCTGGTTTTTTATACCCCTCTTTTGGAGCCATTTTCCTTGTAAAAGAAATTAATGGATCATGAAAAGGGCTAGCGATTATTAGATTTTTATTATCTGGACAGAAATCTTGCGGAACCAAATAGCTTGCAGCAATAAATAAGGGAAATATCCTCTTTGAAATAGGACCATCGTCCTCTCCAAAGATTTTTTCTAACTGTTTACTAGTGCAATGTCTTGAAAGTCTTAAACCTAATTCATAAATATGTTCATTTTTATCATCTATAATATTTACTCTTTGCGAGTCTATGTCTGCAGAAGAGTACAAATAACTAAGGAATCTTCGAACATCTTCGTTTGATTCTGTTAATTCTTCCCCCTTTCTTAAAAGATTTTCTAAGCTTGATGTTATTATATGAATATCAGCTCCATTTTTCTGAAAAAAAGCTATCCTTTCTGCGAATAGTATGTGCCCCAAATGGAATCTTGCTCCAGGTTTAAAACCAGTTATAACAGACAAACCTCTACAAGATTGTTCTATGTTCAAATTCGAAAAATCTCTTCCTCCGTAAAAGATACCCTTTTTTATGTGGTCACGATAATCATAAAGACCATCTAAATGTAGAGCTTCTATATACGATCTGTCAGATATTTTTTCCATACCTGGTACTCGAATACCCCTAACAATATCAATGTAGTCCTCATTCATTTACTAGTTCCTCCAATAACATTAAAGCTCTTGCTATCTCTCCCTTAAAATTTTCTGCTTTAACATAAAGTTTATTCAAGTGGTTCAAAATAAATTTTGGATCGTCTTTATGGTTATTTTGATTTATTTTCCACCAACGCATAACTAATATTTCATCTTTAATTTTAGCTAAATAGTCTCTATCACCATGAATTTTTAAAGAATAAATATCTTCACCAATCAAGTTTACCTTTTTAGAGAATTTCAACGCTTCTCTAAATTTATTTTTGATGGCTTCTAATAATTCATTACCTCTTGGACCACACATCCATCTTGAGAGTGGAACAATGTAATGCGGAAAAAGATCCAAGTGTTTTAAATATGCTTGAGCAATGATGTTGTTTAGAGAAACCTCTTTCTTTTTCAAGTCCTTAATAACATAATTATCAAGAAAAGAACTAAATATATGGGATAACTCTTGTTTTATTTTTCCGGCAGAATATAAAAATATGCCGGGTCCTAAAAATTTATTTATATATAAATGGCCATTAAAAGAGCTAGCAGAGTCTTCTTTTAAGATATTTAAAGAAATAATAGTATGATGAAATTCTCTATTGCTCCTTATAACCTCTCTTCTTTCAACTCCATTTTTCTTCAAAATTACCACCAGGTCTATATCACTACTACTTGTTGATCTTCCATGTAAAAAAGAACCATAAAGATAAATGGCCGAAACATTGAGAGATTTATATCTTTTAAGTATCATCCCTATATGCTTCCTTAAAAAGATTTTTTCTTCATTATTTAACATAACTAATACAAGATAATGCAATTTAAAAGTCTTTCTATAGTTACCTCTATAAAGTAACTAATAATTTGGGAGGTTACAGAAGGGATAAATTTAAGAAACTTATTTTATTCTTAAGTCAATGGAAAAGCCGATATTAAAAGCATATTATGGAGATATATTTTTTGAGTTCATAAATCATAAAGAACCCACAGATACCATTCTATACTTAGAGGGATTCCCTTCTTCTGGAAGTCATAAAAAGGAAATTGAATTTTTATATAGAAAAGGATACAATATATTTGTCCCGCATTATAAGGGAACTTATCAAAGCAGAGGTAAATTTTTAGGGGGAAATATTGTTTATGAACTGAAAGAATTTCTTGATAAACTTAAAATGGGAAGCGTGATCAATTTATGGGATATGTCAGAGGTTAACTTTAAGATTAAAAGACTAATTCTTTTTGGAGGAAGTTTTAGTGGAGCTATTTGCTGTGGTCTTTCAACATTAACTAAATTTGATAAAATTGTGTTATTCGCCCCGGTATTAGATTATTTAAGATTAAATGAAAAAGGAGACGAACAAGATCCGGATCATATGATCCCTTTCGTAAAGAGAGCGTATGAGAATCTATTCAGGTTCGATTTTGATAAGATTGTAGAAAGGATGTCCAAATTTAAAGAATGTTCCCCAAATTATTATTTAAATAAATTAAAAACACCTGTTTTAATCTTGCATGATCCCACTGATAAAACTGTATCAATCAGAATGGCTAAGGAATTTGAAAAAAAACTTCCAAATATAAAATTAATTGAATCTTCTGAGGGACATAAAATGGATAAAACACTAGAAAAAGAATGGACAAAAATAAAAAAATTTCTTGAAGATTAGGCACTATCTTATCTTAAAAAAATTGCGCAATATAAAAAGAGTCCCTTTGAGAGAAATTTCGATTATGTTGTTAGAGTGACACTCTGGGGCTTGAAAGCCCCAGCTTCTAGACATCACTGATTTCTAACATAATCTTTTATCACATCTAATTGTACAAAACCAACAGATGCAACAAACTTTCCTCTGCTCCAAAGAGGTCCTCTAGGATATCTTTTCCTTGCGTCTGGATGTTTCTCAAAGAATTTCTTGGCAGAAATTCCTTTTAGCAGTTGTAATTCCTCACTTGGAGACATGTTCATTGGCAAACCAGCGACGACATGTATATGCTCTGGCATAACATTTAGTTCCAAAACTTTTATCTTATGGCTGCTTGCTGCAAACCTTATACAACCACTTGCTAAGTTTCTGTACTCTTCCTTAAGAAACATCTTGTATCGATATTTCGGACACCATTCAAGATGCCAGATAGAAATCCCAACAAAGTGATTTCCTCTTTCATATTTATTTTCTTCGTAGCTTCCGCTAACTAAAATTTGTGTTTCCATCTTTTGTTCCTCCAAAAGTTTTATTAAGAACCAGATAGTTATCACTACATCAGTTGTGCAGTGAGCTAACATCCAGCTCATTGCTCCATATTTATTTAGAAATAAAAATATACATGCAATTCAGCCACATACTAAACTATGTGGATTTCTTGCATAAGGATTAAAAAAGCTTCCACGACCACTTAAAAATCACTCATATCTATACCAAGAGCTCAACAACAAAATCACCAATCGGTTCTGAGTATTTATCTCTTCCAATACTGACCATTTTATTATCAATTAAATCAGCAGAATTAAAGCTAAATAGTCCATACCTCACTCCAGAATTATTTGGAACAACTCTTCCCAACTTAGTTCTTCCGATCTCTTTAGCAACTATGTAACTATTCTCCATTGCTCCTCTAATATAAACACTTAAAGGCTTTGCCTGCATTCCTTCTATAACTCCAACATCATCATCAGTATGAAAGATCGCGTCAGCCCCGGGATTCCAGCCTAAAAACAAACTGCTATTCTTAAAATCATTTCCAATATTAAGTCTTTCTATTGTCCCAAAACCTGACCAGTTCCTAATAACAACATCGTCAATAGAACCTTTCACATAAAAATTTTTAATGTATTCTGGTTCAATCTCTCCATTAACAAGATTTCCTCCAAAAGTGCTGTTATAAAAAGAGCCTAAAGAGAAGTCTTCAACATCTCCTCCAACCCTAAGTTTATTCCTAGAAGTAACTTCTGTATCAATTGTAGAACTAATTACTCTTCCTTTAATATCAACTTTTTTAAAATTAAGTGTCTCCATTGAACTATCTAAAACACTTCCTAAAACTCTTGTAGAACCAACCTCATTAGCGGCCTCAAAACTGGCATTATTTATATCTCCCCTTGCCAAGAAACTCCCAATACTCCCTGAATTAAAAAATCCACTCAAATTATTAACTGAAATCTTTCCGATACGCCCAACATTAAACTCTGCTTCTTCCAAAATGTCTCTTAAACTAATATTTCTTACATCTCCAAGCTCAATCTCTCCTCTAATATCAGAATTTCTCGCATTTAATATGCCCAAACCACCCTGAGCATCTAGTCCTCCAATACTTGCATTACCATTTATTCTTAAAGAAGTCTTGCTATCTGTTCCCTCAAGAAAAAGGTATAAGTCTCCATCACCGACCTCCCATGTTCCATTCAAGCCCTTGCTTACTATAACATTTACCTTTCCATTATCTCCTTCATAAGAAAACCTTCCTCCTTCAATAAAATTCGCATAAGGAGCCATTGGTTCCAAGTTTTCTAATGAACCATCTAAAAAGACTCGTGCTTCCAAGGGCTCAAAAAGAGTAGGTTTCTGATTCATTTTAATTCAAGCTATCATTAAATAAAGATATATAAACATTTCCCTCAGTTTTTAATTATATAAGAGTAGTAATTTAACTTCTCTTACAATATAAAACCCTATTTAAACATCCTCCAGTACTACTCGCTCCACAACCACCTACGTCGACCTGAGCCAAGAAAAACTTTTGATTGTTTATATTAATTGTGCAGTCCCTATTACTAGGACTAATACAAGAACAAGCTGCATTAGCATCTGAAAACTGAGTATTAAATGCGGCAACGCTTGCTGTAACAGTAGCATCACATTTTCTTACATCTCCTCCTTTAGGATGTTCAACCCATCCACAAGAAACAGTACTACTTACGCAATTCGTCCCATCTGCCTGACAAAACTTGCCTAAGCTCGTCTGCAAATTAGTATCTCCAGAAAAATAACCCTGAATGCTCGTCAAAGCGTGTCCAGGATTAGGCACAGCTCCAGGACTAGCAGTATAAGCAAAAGTTCCGATAACTCCAATCAACAGCAAAACAGCTCCAAGTATTCCAAGGAAATACCTCTTAGTAATATTCACCTCTATTTTCATAACAAGATAAAAAGTCTAAACTATTTAAACATTATTATCAATACTTTGAATAAGTAAATCCCTAAACCTCCCCAAATCCCCAGTCCTTATCCTCGCCCCAACAGCATCATCGTGTCCGCCCCCAGAAGCCCCCTCAAACCCTTCAATCACTCGAGCCAAAATCCTCTTCACGCCTTTTCCCCTCAAAGAAAAATTCGTAATCTCTCCATTCTTGTAGCCAACACAAATATATTTATCCCTAAAAAAATAAGACAACTCATTTGCAATGCCAGCGCTAATGCTCAACTCTCCGCCATAAACAAAAAAAATCAACCTGCCAAACTCCTCCTTCCTCGCTTTCTCAAGCAGCTCAGAATACTTCTCCCTAATCTCCTTATTCTTCTGCCTAAAAGAATTATTGCCCTTCGCCTCAAGCAAGACATCTCCAGGCCCCTTGCAGGAAATCAAAAAGCTTTGCAGTTGAACAACGTGCGTTATAGAATCCTTCAGTCCGAAATTCAGGGCCTGAGCAATCTTTCCAATCTCTGTCTTGTAATAAACGTCAAACGGCTCCTTCACTCCCTTGCTCCAATAATCAGGAAACGCCGAAGCAAACTCCGAAGCAAAATCAGGCATATAATGATCTGCAACACACCCCATCAAAGCAATCCAGATATCCTCTTTCCTGTTCACAATCTTATAAGCCAAATAAGTCACAGGCTCTTTCTTTGAATTAAAAACAAAAAAATTATCAAACTCTTTCTCAAACCTCTCCGTGACAATATCGTGATGATCAATCCAAACTAAAGGCAGCCCAATCTTATTTATTTCCTCAACAAACTCTCTTGCCACAACTGGCTTGTCCAGAACAAAAACATAATCCGCGTTAAGCTCCTGCGCCTTGCGCGCATACTTAGCATTCAACTCAGGGTAACTTCTAACTGCAACACCCTTCCCCCGCCCCAAATACCGACGAAAAATCAGAAAACTGCAAAGCCCGTCAGCGTCGTTGTCATAATAAAAAATCGGGTTCTGCGCCTTATCAAGATGCTCCTTTATCTCATTCATTTGTTTCTCTGATAACATAACTTAATGTAAAAAATCACCTTTTAATACTTATCTTCTTAGTTTCTTAAGCTTTTTTTCTCTATCTTTCTTTCTAATCTCTAAATCTTCAATCTGCCCTTCCCGATAATCAGGAAGCCATGGCTTTTCATGCCCGTACTCCTCAACCTTTACATGATGTAAATCTATTTGCTTCTGAATACCTTCTATCTGCTTTTCTAATCTTTTTTTCCTCTTAGCCATTTCTCTACCTCTTTTATTTCATTATCAACATATGCATATAATTTTTCAGCTTCATTTATAGGAATATCTTCTCTTGGTTTCTCATCATTTTTGTTTCTAATATATCCCTCATAGAGTATCAGACTCCCGGCAACTCGTTTAATTATAGACTTTAACTCCTTGGAACTCCATTTTTTATTCCTTCTTAAACAATTTATTAAATATAAAGATCTCAAGTTCAAAATCAAAGAGTAAGCCACTGCAGTACCAGTATATTGTCCAAGTTCTTTATCTAAGTCTAGAAAAGATCTATTAATTTTCAAGGCAGACTTCGCTAATTCTATGATAGGCCTAACATTTTGCTTAGTGATTTGAATTTTTTCAGAAATCTGTCTTAATAAATTACTATTGATGAAGGATTTAGCTTCTACTATCATGGGCATTAAAGGCAAAGCAATTTTATTAACATGTTCCATAAGATCTTTTTCATTTACCATAATTATGTTATATTTCCCGCTTTCAATCTTCTTGCTTATTTTATTAGTTATAACCAAAACATCAACATCGCTATTCTTTCTTTCCTCCCCTCTAGCATAGCTCCCAGTCAAATAAACTCCAATAACGTCCTCAAGATACGGCTCCAATATCTCTAAAATATCTTTATTTATATCCAATGGCTTCTTAACGAGCTCAACTCTTGCAGTTCCATTCAACCATTCCCGAGGTAAAACCACTCCAGCAGAATTCCCCACTTTAACTATCTTCCTTATTAATTCCATGTTATAACAATGTTATAACAATATTTAAGTCTTTGCCCTTTCCGAATACAATCACCTAAAGTAACTACCCTCCATAAATCACCAAACCCTACGGGTTTGTACTCCACACTAAAGTGTGGAGTTTGTTTGGGTTTGGGGAGACCCGGAAAAATCTCCAGAAAATTACTCCATCTTAAAAGATGGAGATTTTTACGAGGGTTAACTATCTTCTTTAATCAAAAACATTGACTATGTCACAAAACCCTTCGGGTTTTTGTTCGTGGTTTTGTGACCACCGAGAAAATCCACGGCAAAACTTTTAACGAGTGTTAAAAAATAAAAAATCAAAAAGCCCTGAGCTTATACTCAACAACAATGCTCGCTCTGACTTCAATATCTCTCGGACTTAAATTCAACGCTGCCTCTCTCGCGCTCGCGCTGTCTTTCGCTCCCTCAGCAGCTGCAAAGTAAGGATAAGGCCCATAATAAAAGTCCTCGTTCTTGACAGAAACCAAACTTCCAAGTTTCTTGCCTAAACCATTAGCAGTCGCCTCTGCTTTGCTCTTCGCGTCAGCACTAGCTTCCTCCAAAGCACTCGCCTTGAACTCCTTTTGTTTATCCTCAGAAAGCTCAAAGTTTATGTAAGAAATTAAAGCCCCTGCCTCAATCCCGGCGTCAACAATCTCAGGCACAAGCTCAAAGTCCTCTGTCTCCACAACAAAGTCCTGCTGAACTAAAAAGCCAATCTGTTTTGGTCGCCCGTCGGTATAATCATATTCCGGATAAATGTTGTAACTAACAACCTTAATATCCTTCTTCTCCAAGCCAGCTCTTAAAAGTCCTATCATCAAGTCATCAACAATCTTGTCGTGCGCATCTTTGGCATCCTGTGCAGTCAGATTTTTTGTCATCACATTTAAGCCAACAGAAACTTCATCCGGCGTCGCTTCCAAAACTCCCTCACCTCTCGCAGAAACAACAGCACCACTGCTATTAACAGCAAGATATCCTGCAATCAAAACAATCCCTATTATCAATGCGCCTGCTAAAATTTTGTTATCCATCTTAAACTTTCCTCCTTTCAATTCAAAACTATTTTTTATCATTTTTCCTCCAGTTCCACAACACCAAGACAAGTAAAGCAGTCAAGGCACCTATGAAAAACCAAGCCCATGAATTAGGTGCATTTAGAATAGCGCTGTGTATGCTCGTAACTCCTATTGAACTCGCTCCAGTCTCCAAAGCTCCAGAAGCAATTTGCGGCGCAGAGCTAGTGCTTACCCCTCCAACCACACTCCCTACCTCCTCGACGCCCGCTCTCCCAATCTCGCCAGCAGCAGCTTTCCCCGCCTCGCCAACAACCTCCTCTCCAACATCTCCCGCTCTTTCAACCCCGACAAAAATCTTTATGCCTAAAGCAATAATCCCAGAAACAATCACGGCAGGCAAAACTCCTCTGCTCATAGTCCTTGGAGAAATAATTATCCGCTTATCTGAAACTTTATACCTATGAATTCTCTTCCCTTTAACACTCCACAAAAATCCTTTAACTTTTTCAATCAGCCCCGCATCCTCCAGCTTCTTAACATTATAGCCAATAGTATTCATCTTTATCCCAAGCTCTTTGCTCAACTCACTCTCGCTCATCTCCCTTTCAGCCAACGCGCCCAAAATCTTCTTGGCGCTCTCGTTGGAAATCACGTCCGCAATCTTCTCAGTACGCGGATCGTTCAAGTCAATCATTATCGAACTTCTATTACTCATAACAAATATACAAATAACTTCTTTATAAATAACACTAAGACTTCAATTCCGTTTGAATTCATCAAAAAAAGTAGTAAAAAACCATAGAAAAAATTTATATACCTCGCATCTGTAAAGAAATAATGAATAAATGGGCAGAACTCTTATTAGGATTAATCCTCGTAATAATCCCGATAATAATCGCATGGTATTCTCCATTCTGGTGGGGCGACTTTTGGAACTTCCGCCACGCTGCATGGGAATTCCTCAAGGGAGGAGTTTTCTGGTTTATAGTAATGATAGGTGTCCTCTTCATCCTCCTCGGCATTTCTGATTTGAAAGGTTAGCACAACAATCTCTAAATATTCTTTCCCCTTAAATAATCGATGCCATATTGCCCAATCTGCCGTGAAGAAAACTGCAAGAAACACACTCTCCTTCTCGGAAAACCAATAAAAATAGAACAATTCTCAGGCTCATCCCCGCCAGAAATATTCGTCGGCCGCTGGAACTATCCAAACGTCTACACCGGCATTCTCTCTCCAACAGAACACGGCAACACTCAACTTCTCTCATCTCCAGAACTCTGGCATTCAAACAATCTGCAAATCCCAAACATCCTCCGCCTAAGAAACCAGCTAATCTACGCCCGCACAAGCTCCAACATAAAAAAACTCAACACAAAATTCCTCTCAACAATGAAAGAAGTCGCAATGACACAAAACTCAATCGCCGCAGAGTTCAAATTAAAAAAACCAATCTCTCCCAACAAAGAACAAGACTCTCGCGTTCCTTTAATAAGCCACGCCGCCCCTTTAAAATCAGCCCGCCTCACAGAAAATCCAAAAATACTTCCAAAAGTAGATTACCTTGTCTCTGACATTCACGCAAAATCAAAAACAGCGCTTCTGGAATTAGAATCCTCAAAAATACAAACCTCAACAATAATAAAAATTCTCTCCGCAGGCCTGCTTGGCATCAAAAAAAACAGAAAGCTCGTCCCAACGCGCTGGGCAATCACCGCAACAGATGACACTCTCTCAAAAGAGAAATTAAAAAAAATAAAATACTTCCCAGAAATACAAGAATACCAAGTTTTCCATTCAGAATATCTCGGCAATCACTACGAATTCCTGCTCATCCCATCAACTTGGGAATTTGAAGTAATTGAAATCTCATTAAAGAACTATGGCGTTTGGCACGACCACGAATCACTCTTCCCAAGAAGAAAATACGCAGACTCTGTCACAGGAGCTTACTACGCAAACCGCCTCGCTCTAACAGAGCATCTCCAAAAAATAAAGCGTCAGGCATCCTGCCTTGTTATGCGAGAAGTCCGCCCAGAATACTACGCTCCACTCGGCGTCGGAATCCTCCGCGAGACCTCTCGCTCAGCTTTCGCCTCCTCTCCAAAAAAATTCTCTTCCCAAGAAGAAGCGCTCCAAGACATTCAATCCCGTCTCCGCCTGCCAATCTCAAGATTCACATCCTCCTCTCTCCTGCTAAAAAACAAAAAACAACAAACTAAACTCCGACAATTCCTAAAATCACAAAGTTCTTGAGTAATACCACACACTAAAGTGTGTGGTTTGTTTGGACTT
>CAYIAU010000006.1:0-14349 GCA_964361465.1 Candidatus Woesearchaeota archaeon | reverse complement strand
CAACTTTATAAAAGTTATTAGATTTAATCATACATCACCGCCACAAAAATATCTTTACTTTCGCAGGATTGTAACCAACTCCTCTAGCAGAACTTATTATTCTCTCTCCAGAGAAAATCTCCTCATCTCCATCAATCACCTCTTGAATAGGACAAGGCTCATCTGGCTTACATATCCTGACAGAAAAACTAACTCCCGACTTAACTCTTTCGGCTAAAAAGCTCTCCAATTCATTTATTATCCTCTCTTTTTCCGCTTCATCAGAGCCATCATAACTCACCACATCTCTTCGCATATCATCATTCTTCGCAATCTCATCAAGCAAAGCAGGTATGTCCTCTCCCAATTTGCTCTCTGGCTTCTGCACCCTGTTAATTGACAAAACAAATAAAAAACCTATCACAATCAAGATTGCAAGAACCGCTTCAAGTATCCTCAAAAATCCCTTCTTATTAACTACCATATTTTCACGCTAAGCTCTCCAAACTCAAGAGTCCCATCACTCCTAAGAATTTCCAATCTCTTTGAATTTGCAAAAACATCCAAGCCCTCTGGTATCTCCCTTTCCATTTTTATCACATTATCAGACAAAACAAGCACCGCTCCAAAATTAACTCTATTAGGCAAGTTAAATTTCTTTTTCACGTCATAATAATCTTGCTCATAAGAATCCTTCAAGCCCAAAAATCTTTTCTCTGAAAAAACCTCTCTTGAGTTAGAAAAAATTATCTCATAATAACTCTCATCATGAACAAGAGGCCCTCCTCCTCTTCTTTTCGGAATATTTCCCTCATCAAAGTCCTCATTAAACTTCAAAAAAGCAAACTCTTCTCCCTCCCAATGAAGCTCAACATTAATACCATTTCTTTCAGACGGCAGGACATTTCCATCAACATCTTCAGCCCTAACATTCTTCACATCACTTATTTCGCTTGTTTCAACTCTAATAATAATTTTGTCAGGAGAGCCCTCGCTTCTCTTTACCCCAAAAACATCCATTTCAGTGCTAGTATTCTTTTCAATTTCACTAAAAGCATAAGTCAAAGTAGTATCAACTAATCTGTCAGTGTTTGTCGGCCTGAAGAAAAACAACGCAAACCCGACAAAGCCTACAAATAAAACAAACGCCAATATCATCTCAACATGCCCTGCGCCTCTTTTTTCCATAACAGATTATAGCCCATATTATTTATATAGCTTGCTGAACAATAACCTAAATGAATGCCCTAATAAAAAAAATAAAACAAAAACCAGAGCTCAGAAATCTCTCCAGCAAGTTCATAGAAAACTCCCTAAAAAACTATGCAGAAAAATACAATATCACTCTGGAAAAACTCTCTCCAAAAGAAGAAAAAATTGTGCTCAAGGAAATCAGAGCAAGTCTAAGAACTCTCGTCGGTCAATATCAAAAAATCTCAAAATCTCGGATTTTTCTTCTAAAAGAAAATAATTTTCAAGAACTCCTAAAAACTCACCGCTCAACAGAAGAAAGAATTCTCTTCTATCCCAAACTAAAAAAACTCCTCTCTTCTCTAAAAATCAGCTCAATCTTAGACTTGGCTTGCGGACTCAATCCAATAGCTCTCGCTTCTCCCAAAATCACTTACTACGCCTCTGATATCAACGAATCAGAACTCAGTTTAATAAATGAATTCTTCAAAAAGCACAAGATAAAAGGGAAAACCTTCATCTTTGATATAAGAACGCTCTCACAAAAATCAAAGCTCCCTAAAACAGATTTAACTCTAATATTAAAAACTCTTGACTTGCTTCACCCAAAGCAAAAACTCGCAGACAATTTGCTCTCAATAATAAACTCAAAATATTTTCTTATCAGCTTTCCAACAAAAAAATTATCTGGCGCGCCAATGAAACACAAAAGACGCCCGTGGCTCGAGCGCATCCTGCTCCAAAAAAACCTAAAATTCAGGACTTTCTCCTCAGAAAATGAAATATTTTATTTAATAACTACCCAACAATAAGCGTCGCGCCCGTAGTTATCAAAAACGCAGCAATAGACAATATAAAAGAATGCTTTATCCCTGCCTTAATCGTCCCCTCTGTCAGCTTCCCTATCGTCAATCCAGCAAAAAATCCCTGCACAACTAATAAATAAAGAAAAGGCCTCGCAAAATCCGCAGGATCGTAAGTGCTCTTGGTAAGCTCTGCCTTGTCAATGTTGCTTATATCCCCGCCGCTGAAAAAACCAACATCTGCAATTCCTTCTGTCAATGGCAAAATCTTGAACTGCATAACCAATATTATCCCTATGAATATGAAAAATATTATATATCCTTGCACAACAAGATTATATATCGCCGCCTTTCTCTCCTTCCTCAGCTTCTCAACCTCTGAAATAGAGTTAGCAACATTTTCCAAGATATAATCAATCTCCCCCCCTGCTCTCTCTGCCTCACTAATTAAAGCAACAGCTCTGCTAACAACAGGACTATCAACATCGTGAGCAAATGTTTTCATCGCCCTCTCAACAGATATCCCAAGCTCTATCTGGTTTGCAAGCTTCTCAATATGCGGCGTCAAAGCCCCATATCTCTTGCTCTTCATATTAATTATGCTTTTGCTTATCGGAGAGCCAGTCGCAACACTCTCTGCCAGGTTTCTGGAAAATTCAAGGAACATCTCTCCCATCTCCCTCTCCCTCTTATTGTCAACAACAATTCCCGCGACAAACGGCAGCAAGAGCACAACAAGCGCAATTCCTATAAGAAAGAAAAACAAGTTCAAATCCTCTCCATTCAGGAAAAATATCAAATCCACGATTAAGATTATCACTCCGAAGATTATTCCGAACCAGTGCATTTTTCTGAATCTCATTTTAATACGCAGGCTGCTTCACATTTAAAAACGCAATGAACGCAATATTTATCAGGGCGATTGTTGAAACAATTATGAAAGTCATAACTCCCAGAGAAAACCCAACTTGAATTCCAGAGACAGCTATCATTATAAGCAGGAGCATCAATATCATAGGCGCAGCAATCACGACGCTGATATAAATATCCATAAATGTCTCGGCAACGCGAGTCGCTTTCTCTCTTTCAAGTCGGTAAGTCGTCAGCAAGGTCTCTGCTCTCTTCTCAAAAAACTCCTTCAAGTTCCCGCCAGAATTTATCGTCGTCACAAGCCCGGAAAGAAGCTCTGAAAATTTCGCGCTTGAAGTATTCTTCGCAACATTTGAAATCGCAGTAACCAAGTCATATCCATACAAGTTTATCTGATTCAATATCTTTCTTATCTCTTTCCTCAAATAAGGATACTCCTTTCCCCCTCCTATAATTCTAAATATCTCGCTCGGCGCAATTCCACTCCCCGAGATAGCGCTCATATGAATAACAGCAAAAGGTAGTTCCTGATCCAATCTCTTCCCAATCGTTTTCCTTTCAGAAGCAGGATAAATATAAAGAAAACCAAAAACCAAAACAGGCAAAACAAAAGGAATCCAGAAAATCTGAGAAAGTCTAATCAAGTAATTACCTCTAAAAGAACTTATTATCGGCCAGCTCGCCGCAACATTAAAAAACAAAAGAAATACCATAAGAAGCGCCCCTACGAAAACAGAAATAAAAGTAGTTAAAATCATCATCGCAATATAAGTCTGAAACAAGATGTCAATGTTCGCCTTGCTTATCTCAACAGAAAGCCCTCTGAACCATCCTTTATTTATCAATCTTCCAGCTCTCTCCAAAAAAAGTCGGTTTGAAAGTTTGAGATATCCCCGAGTTGCTTTAAACTCCCCCGTCTTCTCTCCTTCCAGCTTCTCCTCTTTTCTCAATCTTCTAATCAAACTCTCGTTAATGCTCAAACTTTCCAGAAACTTTTCCCTGTCCTTCACTTGAAGAGTAACATTAACGCTTGAATCACTTCTTTGAAATCCTATATTTTCCAGCTCTGTCTTCCTCGGCTTTGAAGGCAGCTTCTGCGCAAACGAAATATCCTTAACAAGAGAAGGAACAGAGCGGTTTATCGTCCTTATGCTCTCCTTAAGCGAAAGAATCGCATTCTTCAGCAATTTTTCCTCATAAGGAGTCGCAAGCTCAATTCTTCTGCTATAAGTAGAAATCTCCCTAAGCATTTGAATTTCCACTTCAATATTTTTTTTCAATTCGTCTATCATCTCAAATTATCTGGTCAATCTGCTTTTGAAAATTAAGAAGCTCTTTCTTCGCCTCATCAAAACCCTCCAAATCCTTTTTCCTTTTCGCCTCTTCAAGTTTCTCAATAGAATCTTTCATTCCAGTCAATAACTGCGCAACTATAGCAATCTCCTCTTTCTTCATTTTTATAGAAACAAATTCTAATTTATATATCTTGGGTATTAGAAATACCAAGGTTCCGAGACACTACTCCACAATATTATACTCATTCAGAACTTCAACAGGATTTTTATAATAATCATTTACAATCTTCTGAATCTCATCAAAACCAAAAACCTTCTTTTTATACAGCCCATAAAGAAGCTTCGCCCTCGTAATCAGCTCTCTCTCTAAGCTTAGCAGAGGAATGCCTCTTCTCACAGATATCTTCTCAAAAACCTTGCTCTGCTTTTTGAAATAAAAAACATCTTTTTCAGGACTCCAGATAAAAGGCGTGTTGATTATAGCTGTCCCATCTCTATTCACATTTACAACTTCAATTATCTCCCTCAGCCTTCTCGTTTCGTGCTTCTTAACAACAGCGTGCGTAACAACAGCAACACAATCCAAAGAGTTTACTAACGTAGGTGATAAGTTTATCGGAGGAGTCTGCAATCTCCTCACTAAAGTATCAACAGAATCAGCGTGCATCGTGCTGATTGAAGAGTGCCCCGACGCCATTCCCTGAAAAAGCACAAATGCCTCTTTCCCTCTAACTTCTCCAACAATCAAATAATCAGGATTCTGCCTAAAAGAACTTTTCAAAAGCGAGAATAATCCAACTTCTCCAACTTTTCCAATTCCGACAGAAGTCC
Source organism: Candidatus Woesearchaeota archaeon (assembly GCA_964361465.1). Classification (GTDB taxonomy): domain Archaea; phylum Nanobdellota; class Nanobdellia; order Pacearchaeales; family GW2011-AR1; genus CAYIAU01. The sequence continues at coordinate 9,380 of CAYIAU010000006.1, read as the reverse complement.
TCGCGACAGCAGGAAGCCAATTCTCTCTCGGCAAATTAATTTCTCTCGTGTTATGAACAAATATATTGTTACACAAAAACTTTTCATATAGAGGAATACTCAAATCAAAAACCTCTAATTCTTCAGAATTGATTTTTCTTATTCTCTTTACTCTATCCCAAAATATATCGTTATGAGATAAATCGTTGAATTCAGAGCCAGTCGGCGCTATTCTTTGCATATAACTTCTTCCAATATTCTGCATCTGTCTAAGATAAGGCCAAGATAATTTTTCTTTCGATATTACTGACAACTTCTCCATCTTCTCTTTGCCAAGAGGGATAACATCAGAATGTGTGTGATGAAGTCCTTTATTAAATAATTCTAACTTGTTTTGCTTTCTTAATTGCAAAAATCCTATTTCTTTAAATTTGTTAATATTATCAAAGCTCGATATGCTCATATTAATACATTTATCCTTTCTATTAAAATCATTTATTCTTGATAAAATCTCCAACCTCAATAATAAACTCTGCATATCCGACAATAAATTATAGCTTTGAGAAGCGCAGGACACTTCACCTCTTTTCATTGTTCCATCTGCGCTGTAATATCCTCTAATGAAATGTTTGATTTGTTCATTGCTCAAATTTAATATAAACTCCGGCACTCTTTTTGTTTCAGCATAACCATTAAAACCAAGAACTTCTTTCATAAACTTATAAAATATCGTGCTATGTATTCTTATTGAAACTCCCCCATCATTCATATACGAATAATTAGAATTGACATATTCCGATATTTTTCTAACAACCTCTCTACATTCCTCATCAACATTTGATATAATTACTACGTTGCCATTTCTTTTGTCATAACTTCCATCTCCAACCCATAATCCACAGAACTCAAGAAATTCTTTATTTATCTCAAATAAAACCGGTATAGAAGATTTGTTTTTGCTCTTTATTCTTATCTCTTTCAAATCAGAATAGTCCAGATTAAAATTTAACTTAAGAAACTCAGAAATTTTTATTATATTGTTCTTCTTCCACCATCTATATCTCTCTTTTTCAACGCCAATCTCTCTCCAAGAGTATTTTTCAAAGATTTTCCCTATTGGCTCTCCCTGCAAGAAATCTTCCTTAAACACTTCTAAATGTTTTACAAGATTGATCTCGCGTAAATTATCAAATTCTATAGGAAGAGTTCTTGGAACAGCAATAAAAGATTTTCCTTCTACAAGCTCTTTAGGTTTTATCTCGCTTAGAGAATTATCTTCCCCTAATGTAAAAAGAGAGTGGTCTTCAGTTACTTTGACAATTCTTCCAGTTGCAGTCAAAACTTCATAAATGTCTTTCTTTACTTTATGCTTTATATAATCCTCTGGTTTCACCCAAATGATTTTGCCATTTTTGTCAAGAGTCATAACTTCAGCATCAATTCTTCTATCAACAAATTCTTTAATCTCTATTCTTCTAATTTTTCCTTTTTCTTTTATTAAAATCTCTGAATCACCTGTAACACTATCTTCGATCGAAACGACTCTCGAACTTGGCGGAATGAAAAAAGCGAGCGCGTTAAGCAAAGTAGTCTTCCCAGAAGCAGTCCCGCCGGAAATCATAATATTGGACTTGTGCTCAATCAATATCCAAAAATAAGCAAGCATTTCAGGGCTCAAAGTCCCAAGCGCTATCAATTGCGTCGGCGTCCAAGGAACTTTCGTAAATTTTCTCACCGTAAAAGTAGGCCCGCGCGAAGTCACGTCCTTAGTAAAAGTAGCATTCACTCTGCTCCCATCAGGCAAAGTCCCGTCCAAAAGCGGCTGCGCATAAGAAACATATCTCCCTGTCCTCTGCGCCAGCTTCTCAATAAAACTCCCAAGCTTATCAATATCGTTATAAGATAAATTAGTCCTTAAATTCCTGTAAACTCTATGTATTACATAAACAGGCGTATCAACACCATTGCACTCAATGTCCTCAATAAAATAATCCCTCATCAACGGGTCAATCTCATTCATACTGATAAAATCCCTGAACAAATAATAAAAAATCTTGTTGTAACTCTCAGCAGAAATCTTCATATTAAGCTCGTCAATAAGCAAGCGCGCAGTCCTGTCAACATAATTTGAAGTCGCCTCAAGCGTTTTCTCAATCGCAACATTCACATTAATCAGCTCAAGCATCGCATTCTCAAGTTTCTTCAACGCCTCTTTCTCGCTCTGATTCAGCAGCGGCTCTTCAATATCATAAACCAGTTCATTCGTCTTCTTGTCCCAATAAATGTGCGCAGAAGCATACGGCGGAATCAACATATACCTCACGTTAACTTTCTGCTTATCCATCGGCCTCGGCAGTGCAGGAACAGTAGGATTTAAGTTAATAGTGATGACCATCTTTTATCTAAAAGAGGATATATTTATATAAACTTATCTGCCAGAAATTTCCTCAATATCTATTATGACCAAGCCAATTTCAGGATCAACTCCCCTGTTTATTATTGAAAACTTGTAAGGCGTGGCACTCTGCGTGAGCTTCTTCTCACTGCCCGAATTTTCATATCTTAAGTCAAACTCTTCTGCATAGTTCAAAGTCAGCTCAATACTATAACCTTTCTGCATTTTTCTTGTCACCTCTTCAACTTTCGCAAACTCTATAACAGAATCAGGTTCTGAATAAGCTTCCCCAAGTCCCTCAAAAACAAACACAATTCTATCCTCTTCAGGCTTTATGTAAAGCTCCCCTTTCTTCATTGTGAAATCAATTCTCCTCACATTTCCAGGCGCAGTCAGAGCAGAGTTTATCTTCTCATCAACAGCATTCAAAGAATCAATCGTCTGCTCAACCACAAGTCTATCCTTTGCCTCATTTATTCTCGGAACAACAAAACCCAAAACAAGCCCTATCAAAGCCAAGCCAATCAAAACATAAATCACCGTCTCAACCCAAATCTGCGCTTTTCTTTTTATCACAAACTTCTTGCGTGTTGTTTGAAGTTTGGGAGACAGAGACATATTGCAACTCCCTATCAAACTCTTGGAGTTGCAATGCTTGAGAAAGCAAAGCTTTCTCATTGAAACTAATTCCAAAGGAATTATCCACTTCCTAATGGCAGTAGTTTGTTTTGTGCTCTGTATCGTCATCTTATCCTAAATTAACATTCGGAAGGCATTTTATCAGCGCTATCTCATCACTTATCTGGCAAATCCTGCCACTTTTTAGCAGCGGATAAACTTCAATCTTGTCATATATCTTTCCCCCCGAATCATAAACATAAGTTTTTACCTCGCCAGATTTTGGAACTTCAAGCTCTGTCTTTACAGCATCAAGCATCCTTATATCAGAAACAAGCTCTCCAGACTTCACTTCAACACTAACTGAGTCGCCGAGCTTTTGTATAAAAACAAGCTTAAAACCTCCAATGTCTTCCGAGAGTTCTTCATTCCCCTCTGCCCTTATTGAAGCCCCGTAAAGATTATCTCCTTGATAACAATTATATCTAAAACTATCATCTTCAAATTCAAACTTCTCTTCAAAAGTAAAATAACTCCTGTAATCAACGCATTCAGTGCTCTTGTCCAAGTTCCCTCTGATAAAAGGCAAAACAACTCCTGCTATAATAATTGCCGCACTCACCGTCAAAAGCAAGAGCAAGACTGTTGCAATAACTGGCGAAAGAGCTCTTTTGTTTCTTCCCATTTTGAAAATTAAATAGTTATTTCCTGTCCGTAATCCTCGCCGCAGGTATAAGCTTTCTTGTATTCTCCCGCCTCTCCCAAGATAATTGGAACAACAATCACTTCTTCTCCAGAATTAAGCCCATTAACTAAACTAATACTCCCTGTTTCTCCAATATTAACAGCCTGTTCAAATCTCCCCACATCTTCTATTGTCCCAGCTCCCTTCTTCCTTATTTCAACACCATAAAGAGGAACATTTCCTTTATTTACTATGTTTAAACTCCTTCCAACCGCCTCCGCCAAAAAATCAATTCTCCCGCAGGAATTTTCTATCGGCTCTTCAAGCTTTGTCGTTTTCTCGCCGATAAAACTCTTCGCCCAAAGGAAAATTATTATCGCGATTATTAACGCAATCGTTATCAGCAGAAGCGTTGCAATTATCGGGGACAAACCTCTCTTTTTCATATTCTTATTAGAACTCTCTCCTTTAAAAGTTTTCTCTAATCACCAAGCACACTCTCTTTCGTTATATATTCGTAAGCAGAATGAGCCGCAGTGCATCCCTCTGCAACTCCAGTAATCGCCTGCTTGAAAGGTTTGTCTCCCACATCTCCAGCCGCAAAAACTCCAGGCGCGCTCGTCTCAGAAGTCTTGTGGTCTATTATTATTTCCCTTTTTTTATTAAGTTTAACTCCAATCTCTCTCGCCAAATCACTCAAAACAATATGTCCAATGGCAACAAAAACTCCCTGAACTTTCAGCTCTTTTGAGCCCTTGTATTCCCTGTCTAAAACAACGCTTTCCACAAAGTCCTTTCCCTTTATCTCAACAACATTTGTATTGTTAATCACTTCTATTCTCTTGTTTGCCTCAATTTTTTTCAGATTGATCGGCTCAGGATGAATTTTTTCTCCTCTGTAAATCATATAAACTTTTTTGGCGTGCTCTGCCGCAACCATTGCATCTTTTGCGGCGCTGTCACTCCCTCCAACAAGTGCGACTTCTTTTCCTTTGAAAAGGGGAGAGTCACAAAGCGCGCAATAAACAATACCCCTTCCCTCAAACCTCTCACCTCCAGGAACTTCAAGCTTTTTCCATTTTGTTCCAGTAGCAAAAAGAATTGTCTTGCCAAAATATTTTCCTTTAGGTGTCAATATCTCAAAACCTTTCTTCACTTTCTCAACCTTCTCAGCTTTTTCCTCTTTTATTGTAACAAGCTCATAAGACCTCGTATGCTTCTCAATATTCTCTGCCAGTTCTGTTCCAGTCAATCTGATAAAGCCAGGATAATTCTCAACAATATTCGTCGTCGTTATTACTCCTCCTATTGGCATCTCTTTCCCATAAGTAGCTCCCAGCACCAACGTCTTCAAGCCAAGCCGAGCCCCATACATCGCAGCCGCTAAGCCAGTCACGCCCGCTCCTAAAACAACAAAATCATATTCACCTTCGCTCATTTTATCTTCAACACTCTCCTCAATCTCTGCTCATCAAACCCCACTACAATCTCCTTCCCTATCTCAATAACAGGCACACCCTGCTGCCCTGACCTCTCTATCATTTCTCTCGCAAACTTCTCACTTTCCTCCACATTTCTCTCAATAAAGCTCACTTTATGCTCCTTAAAAAACTCTTTCGTTTTCTTGCACCACGGGCAATAAGTCGTAGTGTAAATTATTACCTTTCTCATTTCTCAAACAACAGACTTAGCAATTTAAATGTTTCGCGGAGACATTCCAAAAAATTATATCACAAACTTCTTGTGTATTATTAGAAGTTTGGGAGACCTCAAGAATGCTAAAAAGTTGCATTCTTGATGGCTGTCAAGAACACGAATTTATGAGTGTTCTTGAAGCTAAGATAAAACCACTATTTATATACATCTACACATTAAAATATGTGGTTTTATCCTTGGATAATCCAAAATCTCTATTTCAGAATGGATTCAAAGTTAAGCCACTACCTCATAAAACACAGCATCAGCTACATAGAGCACAAGCATCCCCCAGTATTCACTGTTGAACAGCATCACAAGTTAATGCCAGAAACTCCCGGCGTTCTCCACACAAAAAACCTTTTCCTCAAGGACGAAGCAAATAACTTCTATCTAATCTGTATGTACGCAAACAAGCGCCTTGATTTAAAGCTCCTAAAAAAGAAATTGAAAGCAAGAGATAAACTCTCCCTCGCCTCTCCAGAACAGCTCAAAGAGCATTTGAATTTAACTCCCGGCTCTGTCTCAATCTTCGGCATGATACATGCAAAAAATGTTTCTCTAATCTTAGACAAGCAAGTCTGGGAATCAGAAAAAGTCGGCTTCCATCCAAACATTAACACCTCAACTCTTGAGCTCTCCCACACAGACTTAAAGAAGTTTTATGATTCCTTAAAATCAAAAAAGGAGATAATAGACTTAGAAAATGAAACGTAAGCACGCATTGGTATTAGCATTCATTATAACAGGTTTGATAGCAAGCAATAGCTATCTCTTCTCATCAGTAAGAAAAGAATCTTCAAGAGAAGAAGTAAAAATATCAAGAGTCATAGACGGAGACACTATCCAATTAGAAGACGGAAGAACAATCCGCTTCCTCAACATAAACTCTCCAGAGAAAAAAACCTCTCTACATAATGAATCCCTTAAATATCTAAAGCAATTTGAAAACTCTTCTGTCCAAGTGCAAATAACTTCATCTGACAGATACGAAAGAGCTCTCGCAAGAGTTTACTCTCTTGAAAACAAATACCTAAATTTAGAAATGGTTGAGCAAGGGCTTGCCTCAAAGTTCCTCGTAGATAATTCAGAGCTGAAACAATTCAAGGAAGCAGAAATGCTTGCAATCAAAGAAGGCAGAGGAATTTGGCAGAAGTCAGAATATTCCAACTGCTTCTCCGCAGAAATCAACGAAAGAGAAGAATCAGTCATTCTAAAAAACTCCTGTTCAGGCATCTCTCTAAAAGACTGGCTAATAAAAGACGAAAGCAGAAAAACTTACACTTTCCCAGAAATATCCTTCAATGAAATAACTCTCCATTCAGAAGCAGGAGAAGACACTCCCTCTAACATATACTGGAACTCAAAGCAAAACATCTGGAACAACGACAGAGATTCTCTATATTTATTTGACGCACAAGGGAGGCTCGCCCACTATGCGACTTATGGCTATTAGCCTAACTTTCTTTCTGCTTGTCCATTTAGCCACAGCAATATCAATCACAGAAGTAGAACTAAATCCCCAAGGAAAAGACGCAGGAAACGAATGGATTGAACTCTACTCAGAACAAGAGTCAAATCTAAATGGATATTATCTTGAAAATAAAGACGGCGATATCTTAAACCTAAACCAATCCTTCTCCAAATTTTTACTAATAAAACTCAACAAGCAATGGCTAGACAATTCAGACGAAAAAATCTTTCTCAAGAAAGACAATCAAACACTAGCTGAAACGCCAATTCTTAAAGACAGCGAAGACAGCGAGCTAACTTGGAATCTCTGCGGCTCTGAATGGCTTTTCTTGCCTTCAACGCAAGAGCAGGAAAACAATTGCGAATCAAATTCAATTGAACAGGAAGTCATCCAAGAATCTCCAGAAAAAGAAGCACAGTCAGAAGAAACAAAGAAAGCTCTCCTAATTCCAACAAAAGAAAATGAAAACTCTTCTCAAAAAATACAATACCAATCTCTAACTTATCAAGACGAAAAAATAATCCTCAACTCTCCAGAATCTTCCGCCCCCAAGCAATTCATCAGCAAGCAGGAAAAGCTCTTCCAAGGCATTGCAATTTCATTCACGATTTTCACTCTTATCATAATAATTCTCTTGGCGTTGAGAAAACTATAAATATGCCCATCTCTCCCTCAAAAGATGGAAGAAAAACTAGAAGTAATTCTAATTTTGGAACTTTTAGGCAGACCGCCAGAACACTTGGAGGAAGGGCTAAAGACTCTTGTTACAAGACTCAGCTCTGAGAAAGGAATCAATATCAAGGAAAAAGTCTTTCATTCTCCCACACCAATAAAAGACTCAAAAGATTTATTCACAGCCTTTGCCGAGATAACCGCAGAATTCAACGAATTAGGAAACTTCTTCGGCATAATTTTCGCTTACATGCCTTCCCACATAGAGCTGATAAAACCAGAGTCCATCAAGCTCTCAAATTCAGACCTAAACGACACAGGCAACAAGTTAATCCAGCGGCTCCATTCCTACGATGCCATAGTAAAGAACACACTCAACGAACGCGATTTTCTCCTCGAGAAACTCAAGGAAGTTGCGCCAGAGATTTACAAGCAGATTACAACTCCCCCACTAAATCCAGAATCCCAAGAAAAAAGAGAATAAATTCACCGCTTCTTCAAATATCTCCCTACAACAATAACTATAACAATCGCGACAACTCCAAGAATTCCCCAACCAATCCACCCAAGTCCTCCCTCTTTCTCAACTTCACATTGCCCCGCACAGCAATTCCCATCTAAGCTTGAAACTTCTCTTCCAGAACAAACCTCTCCAACAACACACTGCTCTCCAGACAACTCTCGGCAATAATATCCAGTGCTCTTCACAAAACTCTGCGCAACATAATCCGTTGAAACCTCTCCAGTATTCTCCGTCAATGTAATCTCAATAGGTAGCTCAATATAATCTTCCCCCGCCCTCACAATAAATTTCTCATTAACATCCTTCTTCGGCTGCTCCTTCAAGGTCAAGTAAAGCTCGCCAATATTCCCGGCTCCAACACTCACCTTCCCCCCATCAAACTCAGGATAAAGCGAGAATAGCTTTTCATTAAACTCAAACTCCAAATCAATTTTGTCATTTCCCTTATTAACTATAAACAACGGATAAACTGCGAAGTCGCCTTTCAATATAGTGCTATTTATTTTCGCAGGTCTAAGCTCTAAACTTTCAAGCTTTGAACTCGGCTGCTCGCCACTCGCATTCTGCCCGCTCGTTTTTTCCACGCACGTGTTTGTATTAATACTGCAAAACTCGTCCTCGTCACAGTCTGAAATATCCATACATTCCACACAGCTCCCCACATTTAACTTACAGACCTTTCCAACAGCACAATTAGCATTAGAAGAACATTCCACACAACTCTGACTCTCCAAAGGCTTCAAATTTTCACTCCCACACTTATTCAATTCGCTACAGCTCCTTGTCTGATTTCCTCCTAAACAAGCGCTCCAGTTCCCACATTCCCAGCTCTCCTTACACACCGAACTACAGCTCTGACTCAAAGCAGGCTTGTTCACACTCGTCCCGCATCCATTGGCGTCAGTGCAACTTCTATTTTGTTTTCCGCCCAAACATTCTCCCCAATTAGAACACTCCCATTTCTCACTGCACACTCCAGCACTACAGCTCTGACTCAAAGAAGGTTTATTCACACTCGTCCCGCAAGAATTCAAATCACTACAACTCCTTGATTGCTTCCCTCCAACACAATCTCCAAACTCGCCGCAGCTCCACTTCTCAACACACGGAATTTCCTCACACACTTTGTTGGCGTTGCAAAACTCTCTGCCCCCACATTCTTTATTCTCATTACACTCAACACATTTGTTGCTCGTTAGCTCACAAACCTTTCCAACAGCACAATTAGTATTAGAAGTGCACTCCACACAACTCTGACTCTCCAACGGCTTCAGTTCAAAAGTTCCGCAAGAATTCAAATCACTACAACTCCTTGATTGCTTCCCTCCAACACAATCTC
>CAYIAU010000005.1:0-14392 GCA_964361465.1 Candidatus Woesearchaeota archaeon | reverse complement strand
AAGATAAAACCAGGCTTATCCACACTCTAAAGAATGTGGTTTTATCTTTGGATAACCTCGGATTAAAATCCGAGGATTTCTACGAGCGTTAGAAAAATTGACTCTCTATCGGAGACGAGCCAAGTTCATCCATTCTGTAAACTCTAACTTTGTCATAATTATCTCCCGCCGATAATACATCCTTTGAGTGTATTGTCCTTTCACTACCTACTTTCTTATTTATTTTTAAAATCATATCAGAAACATATTTTCTTAGCGTTGTATATAAAAATGGCTCGCTTCCTGAATTTAAGACTGGATCAGGAATAAATAAAATCTTTTGATTGTCTTTTAATTCCCTTATCAAATCTTCAATTATAAGTTCTCTTCCATCTTTAAATGGCAACTGAAAATACGGAGCCAGTGATAGTAGACCAAAACCATAAGGTCTGGGAACATAAACGTTTCTTGTTGGAAGTAATAATATTCCTTCCCCACCTCTTCTAGTCATATAAATACCAAAATCATAATCCTTGAATAAGGGATATTTTTCTGCTGTTTGTTTTTCCATAGAATTTTATTATATACCCCTATATAAATATTACTTACTAGACAAGAGAAAGTTATTAGGCAAAGCCCCTATCACAAAGTTCCTGTGTGATACCACTCACTTCAGTGCGTGGAACTTTGAGAGACTAAGATAAAACCATTATTTATATATATCCACATATTAAAATATGTGGTTTTATCTTTGGATAAAATATGGAAAAGGAAATCTACAACTACGCTCTTGACGCCGACGAGGAAACTCTAAAGCAGTTTGAAAACTGCTACTCGCAGAACTTCGTCACAGCAGCAGCCCTAATGCCAGACGCCCACAAGGGTTACGCAGCTCCAATCGGCGCTGTCTTGATAACAAAAAAATTCGTCGTCCCTGCTTGGGTCGGCTACGATATCGGCTGCGGCTTGATAGCAGTTCATTTCTCGCCCCAAGAAAAAAACATAGACATAGTAAAAGAAGCCAAAGCCAAAGCACAGCAAATCTACTCTGCAGTAAGCAAAAAAGTCCCGATGGGCGTCGGAGAAATAAATAAAAAATCATCCTCTCTCTCAATCTCTTCATCTCTCCAATTCAAAAAGATACTTGAAGAATTTCAGCAAGACCCCTATAACAAAGACGTCCTAAACTATCTAAAAACAACAGCGCCAAAACATCTCGGCACGCTCGGCGGCGGAAACCACTTCATTGAACTCTCAACAGACGAAGCGCAAAAAGAGCTCTGGCTCGTTATTCACTCTGGCTCCCGCGGAATCGGACACAAAGTCGCGACAAGATATATGATTAAAGCGTCTGGCTCAAAAACAGACTACGAAAAAACATTCCCCCTCGACACCTCATCCCAGATAGGAAAAGAGTATCTAAACATCCTTGACTTCGGCTTGAAATACGCTCTCCTCAACAGATTGGAAATGGCTCACCGAGTCCATAAAGCTCTTGAAACAATTCTAAAAACCTCGCTAAAGTCAGAACTCTGGACAAACAAAACGCATAATCACGCGCTCGCAGAAAAAGGAGAATACATTCATAGAAAAGGCGCGACGCCGGCAAAAAAAGGCGAGCGCGGTGTCATCCCCGCAAATATGCGCGACGGCTCTTTTCTCGTCGAAGGCCTCGGCTCTGCAAAATTCCTGCACTCATCATCACACGGAGCAGGCCGCACTCTCTCAAGAACGCAGGCGAAAAAGCAGATAACTCTCCAGCACTTCAAAGAAGAAATGCAAGGCATCACAGGTACGATAAGCCAAAAAACATTAGACGAAGCGCCCGACGCCTACAAAGACATCTTTAAAGTCATGGAAGCACAAAAAGCGTCAGTCAAATCAATCAAGCATCTTCTCCCGATTATTAATTGGAAAGGCTAACCCAGAGTCTCACAAGCTACACCATCCAAATCCCTATCAAGTTTATGAACATCATTAGCAACTCCCCCGCACGCTTCAAAAACCTTCCGCGCTTCTGCTTGAGAAGAAAAATCATCACAATTATAAGTATTAGAACTACACTCCAAATCTCTTTCTCCAGCCGTCTCACTTAAATCACCAGAAGCAACTCCCTCACCAACAGATTTTTTATCACTATCTGTCTCTTCAGTTTCGCTCTCAATTTCTTCACCACCAACAGAAGCACTCCACTTGCACCCAATCTTTGCCTCTCTCGCCTCTTTCTCCGCCGCCAAAATCTCAGACTTATACTTTTGATTCTCAGGCGAAAACCGCGCTACAGCCAAACCTTCCCTAACCATCTGCAGATTAATATTTTCATCTCCAAGAAAGATATATCTCAAATATCTATCATATTGATCCTTATCTTCAACGTCAATCTCAACTCTAACTCCTTCATCCAAAACCAGCTCCTCCATCCTCCTTTTCGCATCACTATAACACGGGTAACCTCTCTCGTCCGTATCCATCCCAAGAAGTCTAACACTTTCCCCTTCTATAATAATAGTATCTCCATCAATTACCTTAGAAACAAACTTCATACCGACAAAATCACTCTCCAAACTCTCTTTCTCAACCCCCACCCTCATCTTCAATACCTTCGTCAATTGCCATTCCAGTTAAACTGGCTCCAAAATAAAAAAACCAGCTAACTATCAAAAGCAAAACAAGAGCAATTAATATGAAAACTGATTTCATAATTTCACTCTCACCATTAATCCCCGCACAGAAATCTTCTCCATCAAAAACCAACAAACTCAGAAGTTATAAACATTTGTATGTTAAAAAACTAACTCTGCCCCAAAGCCCCGTTCTCCTCCTCCTTCCGCCACACCTTCCAAAAAACAATCAAGACAAATAAAACAAGAAAAACAATAACTCCAATAACAATAAGCCAAAGCGTTCTCTTGTCGCCGAAAATCCCCTGCGCCTCCGCACTCGCCCCTCCTAAGTCCCCGCCAGCGCCAGCACTCAAGTTACTCTCCTCCACAGAATCATTAACTTCTGCACTCTCATTCAAAACGCTCTCATTCTGCTCAACGCTCGTCTCGTTGGGAGCGGCACTAACCTCCTCAAGAATACTGATATCACCGCTCAAGCACTTCCAAACCAAAATCGTCGCTCCAGAATCAGAAGCAATCCAAATCTCAACAACAAAACTATCGTCGCCATAACTAACTTTCTCAGCAGGAACATCATCGCTTCTTAGAAAAATCTTTTGCTTTCCGACAACCAGCTTAGCGCTTCCACCGCCATCCTCTTTCGCATCAACTAAATAAACCTCAAGCCCTCCCAAACTATTCAGCTCGTTCTCCTCCAGCTCACCAGAAGAACTCCCAATCTTCACCTTTGCGCCGCTGGCAGTCAAATTCTCAAACTTCACATCATAACTCCCGCTCAAAAGCTCTGCTTTCTTATCAGAACTCTCATTTGAAACCTCAATCTCAACAGCATCAACAAGAAGCTCGGCAGAAACTCTGTTAAAAACTGCCTCCTCCCTTGAATCAATCACTCCTATTCCCAAGCCATTGACATTCTTTGCAGAATATTTGCCAATCTCTTTTTGCGCCCTGCTCGCCCCGCTCCCGTCAGAACAAACAGCGCCGGCTGAAACATTCAACGCCAAAAACAAAATCGCCAGCAAAGCACACAAAACAAACCCTCTTTTTTTCATACATTTATTAGAAATCCAAGTTATAAAAATCTACCTCTTTTCTTAATCAAGCTCAAAATAACTCCCAAACTAATGACTCCAATCGTAGGAGCATCTGGAACTTCACCAACATAGAAATCTTCATATTTAGATTGAATTAACCCCTACTCCGGGATTCATATTCCTCTGTTAACGGCTGTCCCTCTAAACCCTGTCTAACCTCCCACTTCGTATTATCCAATTCCTCAGAACTAAAATCACCAGCACTCTTCACAGCCATCCCAAATACAACCGCTCCTGCACAAGTCCCTGCTATAATCTTTTCCAAAAAATTCATAAAAAATCAAAAATCACTTCCTGTTTAAAACTAACTCCCGACAAAAACCTTCCACAAAACCCACGCGCTCAAGACAAGCCAAATAACACAATAAAACCAAACCCATGACGTGAATTTTTTCTTGTAAATCTTCTCAACAACTGGCATTAACTCCTTCGCATTAAGCGAAACACCAACAGTAACCAAAAGTGCCATGAAAGCCATCGCCCCAAATATCTGGACAATGTTCAACTCCTGCAGCAAGAACCACAAAACTATCCCTGAAAGAAACAGCGAAACAAATCCCGTGATTACCGGAAAAGAATAAACTGGCTTCACAACTTTACTCAGCCAAACCTTTCTGTTTATGTCTATAACTACAAGTTTAACAAGTCCCACAAAAGCAAGAATTCCAGCTATCCACTCAATTGGCGTCAATGGCATTTTAACCTCTTCTATAAACAATTATATCCTTATTGATATATAAAACTTACGATAAAAACTGCTTGTCTCTCTACAAGCAAGAGTTAAAGATTTTACAAAGGAAAATCTTTTAAACAACTACTGCCTAAAACAAATATGAAAAAGAGAGTGTCCAAACGTCCGTGGGGCGGCTTCAAGCAATTCACATTAAATGAAAACTCAACCGTTAAGATTCTAACAATCTTGCCAAAAAAAAGATTCTCCCTTCAATACCACTCCAAAAGAAAAGAATTCTGGAAATTTCTGGACGCTCCCGCCTTAGTCACACTTGGCAAAAGAACATTCAAAGTAAAAAGGGGCTCTGAGCTCCTCATCCCAAAAAAAACACTGCACAGAATCCAAGCTCTCAACAAGCCAGTCTCTGTCCTTGAAATCTCATTCGGAAACTTCAGCGAAAAAGACATCAAAAGAATAAAAGATGACTTCGGCAGAAGCTAGTCTATTTAACATTAACAAGAGCTTCCTTATGCAACACAGAGCTTGCATCCAGAATTTCAATACCCATTAACTTCCCATCCTTGTAAAAATCAAGAACAAAATTATTATTAAGCTCAATAGTGTTCTTAACCTCTCCTTCTCCAATAGAATCTTCTAAATAAATATAAGCCGCGTCTGCATCTTTATCGTATTCAAACTTCATGAAAACATCACACTCTCTGCTACTAAAGAATAACAACTATAGAAAGATTTAAATATCATCTAGTTATAAAAAAATCATGGAAATTGTAACAGCTCAGAAGTTTCCTCTATTTAGAGAGTATGATTTCGGTATTCATCTAGTTGGAAGTGGAGGTACAGGGATTATACTAATACCAAAAAATAATATCTATACAGCTAAAAGCTATGGATTTGGAGAATTGAGTCTGGTTCACTACTTACAAGATGTTTTTAACGATGGAAGAGACATAGAAGCAGGAGATTTGATAGCAGAACTAGAGGAAGAAGGAGAAATCTCTCTTGTACCAGATCCTATTTTAGATAGAGACTTCTTTACAAACAAAAGAGAACATTCTTTCCTAGAAAGAGTGTTAAGAAAATTTAGTAAGCATAAAATAACTAAAGTAGAGAAAAAAGCAGGCACTGCAGAGTTCTTAGACCAAAAAGATCTAATCTCTAAGGGAGAGAATTATGATACAGCCAGGGTATATAGAATGGGGGAACATGGAAGGCAAGACAATATATCATTTCCTATCTCCTCCGTTTATTAAAAAATTTCTAATTTGAATGCAATACTCTGCCCCCAAACCTTAAATATTTATTCCCCCTCTCCTCTCTATGAAAAAAGAGGAAATAAAAAATCTCCAATGATCTTTCATTTAAAGTAAATTGTTAAAATCCCACCAAGCCAGTTGTCAAATCTCTTTTCATTTAATAAGTAATCGAATATTCTTTAGAATTTTTTCGAAGCTTTGCAAAGATTTAAATAATCTCAGTTTACTTGAATTTGTATGAGAAATAAAAATAAAGCTTTTACATTGTTAGAAGCCCTAGTTGCAACAGCGACAATTGGAGCATTAATAGCTATTATTATTCCAGCAGTCGGAAAGGCAAAAGAAACAGCTAGAAGAGCCATTTGTGCATCTAACTTAAGACAAACAGGAATTGCAACAACCTCTTATGCCCTAGATAGAAATGGTTATATGCCAAGCAACGCATCTTATATTGGGTTAATTCACTATAGAGATGCATTTGGAGAGTTCAAACCAGTTGACAAAGGAAACTTATTTACTTTAGATTACACATCTGAGTTAGGCATATTTTTCTGTCCCTCAGCTGATAATTTCACGCCAGAAAATGAAGAAATAGGCATAAAAAATTGGGGCAATGGATTTGTCCAAAGCTCGTATTTATACAAAAATAAGCCAAGAAAAACAAATATGCTAGTCAATAGCAACACTGCAACTATTAACGACTTTGAGCCGAATGAAAGTTTAGGAGTTGATTATAATATAAGCCCACAAAAAAATCAAAACCACAATCTGGAATTTTTCAACAGACTAAATTTAGATACTAGTGTAAATGGTTTTAACGATAATGAAGGAATATTGCCATCAGACTTGCCTTATAAGACAATTTTTCATCTAGTAGAAAATAAATAATTAGGTATTGAACAAATCTTTATATATCTCCCCTGCTTTTTCACTACATGAAAAAAGAGGAAATAAAAAATCTCCAGAAAATAGCAGACATTTTAAGAAGAGATTCAATAGAAGCAACAACAGAAGCCGGCTCCGGCCATCCAACTTCCTGCCTCTCTTGCGCGGAAATTTTCGCAGCACTCTTCTTCTCTCAAATGCGCTACTCTCCCTCTAACCCTCATAATCCCAACAACGACGAATTTATCCTAAGCAAAGGCCACGCCGCTCCGATTTTATATTCCTCTCTCTTCAGAGCAGGTTGCATCTCTGATAATCTAAAATCTCTCCGCAAATTATCATCAAGATTAGAAGGCCATCCAATGCCCATCTCATTAAACTGGCTCAAAGTTGCAACCGGCTCACTCGGCCAAGGATTGTCAATCGGCGCAGGAATGGCGCTAGCGGCAAAACTCCAGAAAAGAAAATACAAAACCTATGTCCTATTAGGCGATTCAGAAGTCGCAGAGGGCTCAATATACGAAGCTCTCCAATTCGCCTCATATTACAAACTAAATAATTTAATCGCGATACTGGATGCAAACCGCCTCGGACAAACAGGCCCGACAATGCTCGCGCACGACATAAAACTCTATCAGCAAAGATTCAAGTCATTTGGCTGGAACACGCTCTCAGTTTCTGGCCACAACATCAAGCAAATTCTAAAAGCACTCAATTCCCTCTCCCAAACAAAGCCGACAATAATAATAGCAAAAACATTCAAGGGACAAGGCGTCTCATTTCTGAAAAACAAGGAAAACTGGCACGGCAAAGCTCTTCCGCAAGAGTTAGCACAAGAAGCCCTAAAAGAAATCCCTGCTCCAGAAATGCCGAAAATAAAAATAAAAAAACCATTGGCTGTAAAATACTCCTCGCGCCTCTCAAAATTCAAGCCCAACAATTACAAGCAAGATGAAAACCTATCAACAAGAACTGCCTACGGCAAAGTCCTCGCATCGTTAGCAAAAGCAGACTCAAGCGTCTTGGCTCTTGATGCAGAAGTCTCCAACTCAACTCATTCCCAAGAAGTCAAAAAATCAAAGCCAAAACAATTCGTTGAAACATACATCGCAGAACAGGATATGATAGGCATCGCACTCGGACTCTCAAAAAAAGGATTCAACGTTTTCGCGTCAACCTTTTCTGCCTTCCTCTCGCGCGCCCACGACCAATTAAGAATGTCGGCGCTCTCCTCCGCAGACTTCACAATAGCCGGCTCGCACTCTGGCGTCTCAATCGGCGAAGACGGTGCATCCCAAATGGGCTTAGAAGACATCGCAATGTTCCGCGACTTGCCAGACTCTCTCGTCTTTTATCCAAGCGACGCCGTATCAACAGAGAAATTACTACTTCAAGCTTACAAAGAAAGAGGAATAAAATATCTCCGTATTACACGCCCAAAAACAAAAGTCATCTACAAAAATTCAGAGCAATTTCCAGTAGGCCAATTCAAAATCCTCCACTCATCGCTAAAAGATTCCGTAGTTCTTATCGGCTCTGGCATAACTCTCCACGAATCGCTCAGAGCACACGAACTTCTAAAATCAAAAGGCATTAACACCGCCGTCATTGACTTGTACTGCATTAAACCTCTAAATACAAAATCCTTAATATCATTCATAAACCGGCACGGAAAAAAGATAATAATAACAGAAGACCATTACAAAGCCGGAGGTATAGGAGAAATGCTCGCAGAAGAACTGGAAAATGCCAACGCCGACATAAAATTCAAGCATCTCTGCGTCTCAAAAATCCCTCACTCCGGCACAACTGCCCAGCTCCTCGAAAAAAACGGCATTAACTGGCAGCACATTGCACTTGCCGTGAGAGTGATGAAATAATATCACAAAGTTCTTGAGTAATACCACACACTTTAGTGTGTGGTTTGTTTGAACTTTGTGAGACTAAGATAAAACTAAGCTTTATCCACACTCTAAAGAATGTGGTTTTATCTTTGGATTAAATCTATTCAAACAATGGTGCGTAATAAGATAAGTCAGGATCCTCTCTCAATCGCGGAGCTATTTCACCATGAGAAAATATCTGATAACCCTCACTTAAATATTGTGTTGAAAAAGTGTATGAAGCTTCACATCGCATATCGGGCTGCTTTATTCCAGAATCACTCGTCATTGGCTTACTAATTACTACACAATTACAAAGCCGCATCACATCATCCTCTTTGGATTCTCCTATCAATATTCCAATAATTGGCCCAGATAAATTTCCATAATCATCAATACCAGAAAGCATAGCACGCTCTCCAAACTTAAGGCTCTTTCTTTCCATTAAAGCTTCCAAACTCTCAATTTGTTGTGCTCTAGTCATCTTTATATCATAACATTCTATTATTTAAAACTTTATCTTCAACAACATAATCATTCTACTATCTTAAAAACCAACATTCAACAAATCTTCAATCGAATATACTTTAACTTCTTTTTGGCTTTTCAATTCTTTATCATTACTTAAGATTCCACATCCTAGTTTCAAGGCCAAGGCAAAATACATAACATCATCTCTGTCAGGAGAGATCCCCTCAGCCAAATCCAAGTATTCTTCAAACTCTTCTCTAGGAATAATACTTATCGTTTCCTTCAATTCACTCAAAACTTCATTAAATTCTCTCTCTGTTCTATTTGTCTTAGCCAGAATTTCGTCTTTATGTCTTTCAAATTCTTCAAAAACATATTCGGGAATAAAAAAATTATGAGAAAAATTCAGTAAAATCTCTGCTGATTTCCCTTCTTTTATCAAAGCAGAAAAAATAATATTCGCGTCTACAACCAGGTCCATTTTATCTCTTATATCTCTTAACAACCGCTTTATTCACTTCTCTACCTAGTCTTATAGTATCCTCTTCAGTCAACTGGCTATCTTTAGAAAACTCCTTAAATTTCTTCAACAATAATAACCTCCTCTGGATAGCAGCTCTAGCTATAGCACTCCAATTAATCTCGGGAAATTTCTCCATTTCCTTTTTTATATCTTCAGGGACTGATAACGTCACACTTACCATCTTCGTTCAATACGTATGTTATGTTGAAATATATAAACTTTACTATTTCATTCTCAACTATATCAACTGACTTAAGTATTTCCCCATCTTGTCAGTTGATATATTCGGGGGACATAAATAGCAAAGAGGAATTATTTATGTCTCACGTTATAAAACCCAAACCTTAAATATCTTCTTTGCCATCTAATAAATAAAAAAGAGCAAAATGCCACAAACTTTAGCACTAGACATCGGCGCAACCAAAACAAGAATAGCCGTAATCAGCGGCATAAAAATAAAAGACAAAAAAGTAATTAAAACTCCGAAAACAAAAGCTGAAATCACAAAAGCTCTCTTCAATCTGATAGATTCTTACAGAGGAATAAAAAAAATCGGAATAGGTGTTGCCGCCTTCACAAGAAACGGCAGAACATACGGAACCCCGAATATGGATTATACAGGAGTGGACATAAAATCCATTTTAAAAAACAGATATAAAATTCCCGTTTTCGTCGATAACGACGCTAACTGCGCAGGCTTGGCAGAGCTTTATTACGGCGCAGGAAAAGGAAAAAAGAATTTCATTCTCCTAACTCTTGGCACCGGTATTGGCGGAGCAATAATTATCAACGGCAAAATTTACAGAGGAACAGGGTTTGCAGGAGAACCAGGGCACTCATTAGTAAGGGGAAAATATTTTGAGCATATCGCCTCTGCTCCGGCCTCAGTAAAATTAGGCCAAAAATTGCTAAAAAGAAAAATAACAAGTGAAGAAATTGAAAAGCTGGCAGATAAAGGAGATAAAAAAGCAAAAAAGATTTATGAAATAATAGGAGAATATATCGGAGAATCGCTTGTCAATATAGCTATGTATCTTGATCCTGAAATAATAATTTTAGGGGGCGGGTTTGCAAAAGTAAAACACATTTATCCTTCAATGCTGAAGACATTTAAACAAAAAGATATAGTCCCAAGAAAAATCCCAATCGTCCACGCAAAACTCTCTGATGACGCTGGTTTGATAGGCGCGGCTCTGCTGCCCAAAGAAACTATCTAATCTTTCCCTTCAACTTCCTCCAAGCCGCCTTCACATCCCCCGCCTTCTGCAAATATCCTCCAACCACAAACCTATTTGCGCCCGCCAGCTTAACAAGAGAAATTGTCTTGTCATTAATCCCCCCGTCAACCTCAATATTCAATCCTCGCCGCAAACGTCTCAGCTCCCTCACCTTCCTCAAATTCCTCCCAAGAAAACGAGCCCCATATCTCCCGGGATGCACACTCATCACCAAAACCAAATCAACTCTCGGCAAATACCTCTCAATCTCTCTAACAGAACTCTCTGGATTTATCGCAATGCCGACTTTCTTCCTCTTCTTTCTAACATATTCAATAGCTTCATCAACACCTTCAGACTCTGCATGAACAATAACCATATTGAATTTACTTAAACTCTTATGAATCCACATAATGGGATTCTTCATCAGCAAATGCGCAGAATATTTTCTCCCTTGAGGCAGTCTAAAATCAAACCACAAGCTCTTATTCCTAACAAACTTCCCATCCATAAAATCCAAATGAAACTCTCCGCTCAACTCTCTAACTTTCTCAAATCTCTCGTCAAGCTCTCGTTGATTTTGCGCAATCAAGGCAGGAATTATTTTATTTCTCATTTTTCCCTCACAAACTCAACATTTTCAAGCCCTTCAAATTCCTTATCTCCTGTCAAAAACTTTATGTTCTTCTCAATAGCAATCGTGTATCCTAAACAATCGGCATAAGAGAACTTCTTCTTCCGATAAAGAAGTCTAAATCTAGATGCGAGAAAAATATGTTCGTCCTCAATTTCTAACTGAATTTCTTTGAACTCGAGATAATATTTTTTAGCTATCTCCTCTCCATTATCTCTCAAAAGAATGTAATAGAATTCATAAAGATTATATATAGTGGTAAAAAAAGTAGAGCTTAAAAATTTTTTATATCCCTCAACACCTCTAATAATAGAAATCAACGCATAGGTATCAAGAAAGTAATTTGTCATCCTTTGACTCCTCTTTTCTTATCTCATCCTTGACCCTTTGTGCATCTATCTTCCAATTCTTTAAAGTTCCAAATAATTCCTTAATACTATTTTTCTTTTCTATTTCAACTATGACTTCCTCTCCTTCTTTCATCTTTTCTTTTTCTACAATATCAATAGGTACAACTATGCCAAATGAATTTCCCCATTTTCTTAAACGAGCTTGTATTGCCATTTTAGATAATTATACATAATATATAATATTTAAATCTTCCTCTCATACTTACCAATTTTCCTCAGCCTCCTCTTATGCCTCTTCGCATTGCTAAACCTTGTTTTCAGCCAAAGCTTTATCGCTCTTCTTGCCTCTCTCTCCCCAACAAATCTCGCTCCAAGACAAAGCACATTAGCGTCGTTGTGCAATCTTGAAGTCTTAACAATAGCCAAAGAACCTCCGTGATACAAGACAGCTCTCACTCCTCGCACTTTATTCGCTACAATGCACTCGCCAATTCCACTCCCCGCAATCACAATCCCAACGCGCTTCTCTCCAAAAGCCACCGTCTCTGCCAAAGGAAAAGTGTAATCGGGATAATCGTCCCCTTTCTTATATTCAAACGGCCCCAAATCATCAACCTTATGCCCCATCTTCTCCAGCCAAAGCTTTATCTTCTCTTTCAACCTAAAACCAGCGTGATCCCCTGCAATATAAATTCTCATAAAACCCCCAAAATCACAAAGTTCTTGTATGGTTGTTTGAACTTTGTGAGACCTCAAGAATGCTAAAGATTTGCATTCTTGATGGCTGTCAAGAACACGAATTTATGAGTGTTCTTGAAGCTAAGATAAAACCACTTATTTTAATTTGTGGATGTATATAAATATTGGTTTTATCTTTGGATAATCAAGTGCAGAACATATCCCCAAATTAAAAAGATAATAGAAACAAAACCAATGCTAAGCTCAAGTTTCAAATCTTTCAAAACCAATTTATCAATATGTTTCTCAAGAGCAATCCTTCTGTGCGTCAACAATGCAGACAGCACAATTAAAAACTTGCCGACAAAATCAAGCGTTAAAGCCCAAAACTCAAATCCGTAAATTATCTTCTGCCTCCGTTAATTTCAGAAAGTGTGTATCCAATTCTAACAATAAGTAGACCAGATAAACCCCACCCAAAAGGCAGCCAAACTGGAATACCCAAAAAAGTCGGGTTTGCATACTGCCAAACCTCTGCCTTAACAGCAAGAATTTCAATAAGCGAACCGATAATTGCGCCAGAGATATAAAAATAAAAATCTCCTTTTTTATGAGAAATCTTCAATAAAACCAATGCCAACACTACAAAAGTTCCAGTCAGCAAAAAATTATTTCTAAAAAAGAATATAATAGCAACGACTCCTAATATTACAAATATAGACTCTAAAACAATTCCTCTCTTAAAATCAATTCTTTCACGCCCCATTTTCAAAGTCACCTCTCCAAGAAAAACAAAAACCAATATTTATAACTTGCTATCCTTCAAATGCCCTGACTGCATTATGCCAGCTTCAGTTGTGTCATCCTCGACCAAAGCCCCATATTTGCTGTAGGAAATATTATAAAATACATCATAAGCAGAAGGATATGCTCCTTCTATCACCCTCTCAAATCCTCCTGGAGTTAAATCAGGAAACCTCTTCTTCGCCTTTCCTAAATTCTCAAATATCTTGCTCAAGATTTCAGCAGGAATAGACGCTCTCATAAAAACCCTGTTCATACATCTCATTGCCTCTGTAACATTTCCGTATCTCACCGCAATCTGGCAAACCAAGTCAAGTCTTTTATCCAACTCTTCATAATGATTTCTTACCGAAATACCACCGCAAAAATCAAAAGCTATATCCTCAAGGCGAGCCACATTCTTCCCTCTAAGTTGATATTTCACAGACAATTGGTCAATAATACTTTTCATCAGGGAAAATGAAAAAACTAATTTAAAAACCTTTCTTAATCAATCCTATACCTCTTAAAGTTCAAGCAAAAGTCCTTCTTTCCCCTCTTAAACTCCTTGTAAGCTTCATCAATCACCTCAATCGCCTGCTTGAAATCCTTCGCCCAAAAAAGCATATCCAAATCTTTCTTGTCAAAATACCTTCTCTTCAACGGCCATTTCCTAAGCCATTGCACCAGCTCAGGCCACGGCTCACCCATCAGAATAATCGGAATATGACAGACATGTTTCACTTGAACAAGCTGCCAAGTATAAAAAAGCTCAAGCAAAGTCCCAACTCCTCCCGGCGCGACGACAACAGCGTTTGAAACAAGCATAAACTTGTCAAGCCGACTGGAGAACATCTCAAAAGTCTTCCTGACATCAACGCTCCTGTTGTATCTCTGCTCTTTCGGAAGCTTTATCCCTAATCCAAAACTCTTCGCCTCTGTCCCGACACTGCCCACTTTATGCCCTGAATTTGCAGCATTCATCAACCCCGGCCCTCCGCCAGTCACAACATCAATTCCTCTCTCGCCAAGCATCCTCGCAAGCTCGTGAACTTCCCTGTAAACCTTATCCTTTCTCTTGACTCGCGAACTCCCAAAAATTGAAACTCTAAAAAACTTTGGATTCAAATTCCCAATCGCCAGCTTCTTCAACTTCATTTTTCAACCTCTGCAATTTCCTTCAATATCCTCTCAGGTTTATCAACATTCGCAATCGCTGAAGCAATCAACACTCCCTCACATCCAAGACGATAAGCTTCCCTGACATCATCAGCATCAGAAATACCAGCGCCGCAATAAGGCAATAGATCGGAAGAGCGTCGTG
>CAYIAU010000004.1:3297-14624 GCA_964361465.1 Candidatus Woesearchaeota archaeon | reverse complement strand
TGGCTGTGGATGTGAAAATAGTGGCTGTGGATGTGAAAATAGTGGCTGTGGATGTAAAGAGAATAAATGTGATTGCTGAGCTCAACTCTGATATTTTTAATAAGCTTTGCTACAACGATTGTAGAAATATTATGCAACATCTTTTTTACAAGTTGCAGGGTTCTTAAGAATATTAAGAATAATACCCAAAGCAATACTTTTTTAAAATAGCTCCCTCTTCCAAAATCATGCCAAAACTATCAGTAATCATCCCAACACACAACGAAGAAAAAGAAATCTCCGCCTGCCTAAAAAGTCTTGAATCTCAATCATTAAAAGACTTCGAAACAATAATAGTTGACGACGGCTCGACAGACAATACCCTGCAAATAATCAAGTCCTTCCCAAAAATAAGACTGATAACAGGAGAACACAAGGGCCCGGGCTTCTCACGAAACCTCGGCGCAAAAAACGCAAAAGGAGAAATACTAATATTCATAGACGCAGATATGACCTTCTCAAAAGATTATCTGAAGAATCTCATAGCCCCAATAAAAAAAGAAAACATAGGAACAACCCACGACGAAGAAATAGTTGAAAACATAAAAAACATTTGGAGCAGATGCTGGGGCAGAGTAAGAGTCTCAAAGAAAGACGCAGACAAGGTAAAAGTTTTTAGGGCAATAAGAAAAGACAAATTTCTGGAAATGGGAGGCTTTGATCCGCTCTACGGCTACGCAGACGACCAAACTTTCTTTTTCAAATACAAAATAAAGCCAGTAGTCGCGCCCAACACTCTTTGCTATCACAAAAATCCCGAAACTCTTTCAAAAGTCTACAGGCAAAGCAGATGGATTGGCGCTTCAATAGAACACAAGCTCTTAGAATCTAACCCAATAAATTTCCTCTCTCCAATAATGTTATTGCTCCTCTCACCATTAACAATCCCTGTCTTGTCAATAAAAAAATGCTATCAATTAAAAGAGCCCGCAATCTTTCCTCAAATGTTGATTTTTATGATAGCTCGTTATTTCGGCACAATATCAGGCATTACAAGAAGAATTTACCTCAACAAAAACACAAGATAAAATGACAGATGTAAGATACAAAAGCGACAAGTTAAGATTCAAATACATAAACTCTTTCCTAAAAGGCAGCTCTATTCTAGACATTGGCTCGTCAGAGGGATTTCTTCACAACCTCCTAAAAAGCTCAAACCCCCAAAAAAAATTAAAGACTTTAGACAATTCAGGCAATGCAGATTTCAATATAAATCTTGACTCTCCAAAGCCGCTAAAAGAAAAGTTTGATACAATCATAGCAGGCGAAATTATAGAGCATCTCGAATCACCAATAAAATTCATAAGATACTGCAAAACTCTCCTTAAACCCAAAGGTCGTCTCATTTTGACAACTCCCAACGCAATTGGCCTTCAATATTTCCTAAATGAAAGCTGGTGCGTCTATTACAAAGATTACCGAGGACACACGCAGGCATTCACACTTCCAATGCTAAAAAGAATTCTTCAAGATGAAGGCTTCAAAATAATCAGCTCAGATTATATAAATGCCTTCTGGATAAATAATCCCCTGCAATATCTCTCTTTATTCATAAAAAAACTAAGGCCAGACCTGCTTGTCATAGCAGACATATAGAAACTTTTTTATATCTCTCCCACTTCAAAATAAATATATAAAATGACACACTATATCTGCACAGGAGGATGCAACGGAGTCTCAGAAAAACCAGGAGTCTGCCAGGCAGAAGACTGCCCTAACCACTACCAGCAATTAACAGAATGCAATTGCACTGACGGAAATCACGTTCAAGATTCTGAAGATTAACTAATTTCAGGAGTTGTTGAAAAGATTTTTCTACACCTTTTTTCAAGTGCATCCACATCAAAATCCAAGGCTCTTTTTTAAAGTGGTAAAACCCAGTAAATTATCACTCTTCATCAACTCCAATTACAAAGAAATCCCACCAAGGCTTTTCCAAGCTAATAACCTCTCCATTTTCACTGTCAATCTGCGCCTCTAAATCCAATTTAACTTTAAACAAACCGAGGAATCTCCCGCTCTTATTTCCTTCAGCAACATAAACCGCTCTTAAATCACTTCCCTCCCCAACCTCTCTCAACTCAATCACAAAACCCTTTGAGCCAAGCCTGTCCAAAGCTATTTCAGACGCCCTGTCCGGCATAACCTTAATATCCTGCTCATTTCCATTTGACAGATTAGCCCTCAACTTAACCTCTCCCTCCTCAAACTTCTCAAAAATTTCCAGCTCTGATTCAATTTCAGTGCCCTCTACATTAATACTCCTCTTAATAGTCACTCCTCCATCTTTAGTTTCAATTTTTATCTTGATTTCAACTTGATTTCCATCCCTATTTATAAATTTCCTATTCTCGTCAAGAATTACACTACCGTCAGTCTTAACCTCAATTTCAACATTAACTTTAACTTCATTCCCGCTGTCATCCTTAAATATCCTCTCCTCCTCTCTGAAACTGCTTCCATCCTCTCTAATTCTAACCTTGCTCTCAATCTCAACTTCTCTCCCGCCTGAATCAACAAACTTTCTGATTTCTTTAATAATCTTTTCGCCCTCTTCAATTTCTTCTTCAACAGTTCTTGTTTCTCCAGCAACTTCAGGAACTGTACTTGAATAACCTCCAACACTGGAAGGAGTGCTAGAAGTTGTAGTCGCAGGACTAAGAGCAGGAGCTATTGTTGTATCAGAGGATGTGGTAGTAGTTGAAGAATCTGCTGCATTTGTTCCTGAACTTACATTAGTTTGAGAACCAGAAGTTGTAGTTGAATTTGGAACACAAGCCCCATCAGAACACACCTCTGGACAAGAATAAAGTTCTCCCAGTATGTTTCCTGAAGAGCAGTACATCTCATATAACTTATTTCCTGAACAGAAGTCCCACATAGTCCCATTAACAGTAGTAGTTGCAGACCCCCTTATTGAAAAAACTTTTCCATTATCGCTGTCAGTGCAATCGTTATCTACTAGCTGGCACCTTGTTTCACTCCCCACATACACGCAGGTTTCATCAGCACCGCATTCATCAACAATATGATGCTCTGAGGTTCCTCGACAAAAAGAATCTGTGGTTCCAGGACTTACGCAAGCATACCCGACATAAATCTTATAGGAGCCTACTGCTCCGGATGAATTAGTAAGACACACCCAACCGCCAGTATAATAATTCTTTACCTCACACTCTGAATTGCTGCTACAAGCTATCTCTCCACTTATACAAGCTCCGTCACTGCACCCATTCGGACAAGTATAGCTGCTTCCTTGCGCTTCTTTATCCACACCCGCGCAATAATTCTGATATAATTCACTTCCAGAACACGAATCATAAAAAGTTTCAGGAGTTGAATTTGTATGCTCTACCGTTACCTGCCCCTTTACATAAATATCATTTGAAGGATCACTATCAGTACATGATACAATTATATCATGAGAGGTTTTCCCAGTTAGCTTACCACCAGAAAAAAAATCCTTAAGCCAGTCAAATAAACCAGCAGACGCAAGATTGACAGATAACACTAAAAAAATAAATACAAAGATAATCACAAATACCTCTTTTTTCATAAGGTTATATGCTCCTTTAAACATATAAAACTTCCTCTCTTTCAAAATCATGCCGCAACTCTCAATAACAAGGTTTTAATAATCTCCCAAAACCACAGGCTCCCTCACCTTCTTCAAGCTAATAATCGCAGGACCCTCATACTCATACGCGTCCAAAATGGCTTTTCTCGCTTCCTTCTCCCCTCCAACAGGAAAAAAACACTTCGTGTTTTTCAGCATCTTTCCAATCGTCTCCCAATCAAGCTCAGCATGCGTCGGCCCCATGTCAGGATAATCAGCGTATCCAACAAGTTTGACATTAGTGCATTGCTGGTCAATATCAATCTTAACTTGCTCAAACGGCCTCTCAAGCAGAAACGGCGTAATACTATAAACATATGGCTTCAATCCCTCCAGCGCCATTCCCGCCGCAGCGCTTATCATGCTCTGCTCGCAAACGCCAAAATTAAAATACCTGTTGGGAAACCTGTCTTTAAAGTCGTTGAATTCAAATCCCAAATCTCCAGTTAGAAAGACAACACTATAATCCTTTTCCGCAAGTTCTATAAGAATATCCTTAAATGTTTTTCTCATTCTAGCTCTCTATATGCGTGTTTTAATTCCATCTCGTTAGGAACCATAGTGTGCCACTTTGGAACATCTTCCATATAACTCACTCCCTTGCCCTTGATAGTGTTTGCTATGATCGCCCTCGGTTTGCCATAAACTTTTCTACTCAACTCCTCAATTAGCTCATCAAAGGAATGCCCGTCAATTCTCGACACATCACATCCAAAAACCTCAAACTTCTTTCCTATCTCTCCTAATGATAAAATCTCGCTCGTCTTCCCCAAAGTTTGCATATTATTATGGTCCACTATCACTACAAGATTATCCAATTTATAATGCGCAGCAAGAAGCAGTGACTCCCAAGTCGTCCCCTCTTGACACTCCGCGTCGCTCATCAAAACATAAATGTTTCCCTTCTTTCTTTTTAATTTCCTCGCAAGAGCCATCCCAACTCCAATAGGCAAGCCGTGCCCCAAACTCCCTGTCGTGCAATGAATCCCGTTTTCAACATCAATCTCAGGATGCCCTGAAATCTTCGGATTAAATCCTCTTTCCTTCAAGATAACATAAAGAGGAAGACAGGCGTGCCCTTTGCTCAAGATAAACTTGTCATCCTCTGTCATCACTTTATCATACAGCGAAACAAGTATCTCAATGATTGAAAAAGCCCCTCCAATATGCCCCTTGCCCCGATTAAAAGCAATATCCAGAATATCCCTTCTCAGCTTCTTCGCCCTCTTTTCAAGTACCTCTATTTCCATAGCTCCCGTAAGAAATCACTCTTTAAAAGATTTTATATGGTGAATCATTCTAAACCACAAATATTTTTAAACCAGGACATTTCTACTAAAAACATATAATGATCTCAAAAAGAATAGCAAAAGATATAGAAGAGGAAATAATCCCTGAATTTGAAAAGGAACTCTCAACTCTCCAAGGCAAGACCATTCTTATAACAGGAGGCAACGGCTTCTTGCCCAGCTATCTAGTTGACACATTCAACACAATGAACAAAGTTCTTAAAAAACCAATAAAAATGCTGCTCGTAAACAAGAATCCAATAACAGACAGCTCAAGGTTGTCCCATCTAAGAAACAATCCAAATGTTAAATTCTTAACGCAAGATGTAGGCGAAGATTTTGAAATCACAGAAAAGCCAAGCATAATAATGCACGCCGCCTCAAGAGCAAACCCCTCTTCTTTTTTGGCAGATCCGATAGACACTATAAATGCAAATGTCAATGGAATGCGCACTCTTCTTGAATACGCCAGAAAAAATCCAGTGGAAGAATTTATTTTCTTCAGCAGCGGAGAAAATTACGGCAATCCTCTCTCTGCTTTTATACCAACTCCTGAAACTTATCCAGGTAACGTCGACCCACTAAACAGGCATTCCTGCTACATAGAGTCAAAAAGATTTTGCGAGAGCTACGCTATGGCTTATTACAGGCAGTATAACGTTCCAGTGAAATTACTAAGAATTATGCTTGCATACGGCCCAGGAATTAGAGACGACGGAAAAGTAGTCAGCGATTTCTTCAACGCCGCAATAACAGACAGAAAAATCACAATCAGAGACAGAGGCGAAGCCAAACGCTCCTTCTCTTATGCTTCAGACGCTGCAAGAGCAATCTTCAGAGTAATGTTTCACGGCACAGCAGGAGAAGCATATAACATCGGCGACGACACAAACAATGTCACAATAAAATCTCTTGCTTCCCTAATAGCGCAGACACTCGGAGAAGACATAGAAGTCCTGCCAAATATGAACGCTCCCCAAAAAGAAATTTATGGCGAGGACAACCGCTTTTTAGACATTACTAAAATTAGAAAGCTCGGCTTTGAACCAAAAGTTTCATTGGAAGAAGGGCTAAAAAGACTAAAAGAACACTACCAAGAAACAGGAAAAATACTTACAGTCACATAAATAATAAAGTCCAAAATCACCAAACCCTGCGGGTTTGTTTGGGTTTGGGGAGACCAGGAAAAATCTCCAGAAAATTACTCCATCTTAAAAGATGGAGATTTTTACGAGGGTTAATTTAAATAACTAATATGATGTTTTCCATAATGGCCTTCTCAACCATTATTTACATATCAACTAGTAAACACTTTTTAATATACTAAGACCTAAGACTAAAAATAATCCACATTATAAAAATGAAAAAATAGCTTTCACGGTATTCTGCATAGTTTTAGCAACACTTTTAAAAGGAGCTTTTAGATAATAAACAATCATTTCCTTATCTTTAAGTTTAACGCTATCTCTTAGCCCTGTATAAAAATTAGAAGCCCTAAATAATACATATGTAGAATTGCCTATAACTTGCTTTACCAAAAACCAATCTTTAGTCTTAATCAATGCCCTTATTATCGGCTTCGGAACATTATAATTAGTATAAAGAACAAACAAAGTATTCACATAACTATTATTAAGAAGCATGTGATTTTTTTCATATATCTGCCCATGTTCATTTTTTATCATTCCCTCTTGTTTTGCTCTTTCATATAAAGTCGTTCCAGGATACAAAGTCAGAGAAAATAGGAAAAGATTAACTGGCTGCACTAAACCCAATGCAAAATCAAGACTTTCATATCTTGTGTCATCTTTTTCCCAAGGATTGTCTAAAATAAAATCATAACATAAAGTTAAATCCCTTCTGTATTTCTCAAGCATTTTCACAGTCGCAACTAACTGATCTCTATTAGAGGGTCTATTGTAAATCTCATGATTTACTTTATCACTTATACTTTGAACTCCAATTTCTAATCTCATCAATCCGGCCTTAATCAGAGATTGTACCTTTTCTTCATTCATCGATGTCGGAGTAGAAGCGCAAAAGAAAGGCACATCTATCTCTTTCTTATACATTTCAGCAATCTCTGCCATTTTATTCGTACTTCTCGCACAAAAATCATCGTCAACAAACCCAATTGTAGAACCTTTAGGAAGAATTTTATTTATATTTCTAAGCTCTTCCATAAAATGCTCCTTACTTCTCTGCCTTATTCTTCTAAACTCATTTTTTATATTTATTAAAGCATGATTCAAACAAAACTTGCATTTATAAGGACATCCCCTGCTCGTAATAATAAAATAATATTTCCCATATTCAATTTTAATTAACTCAGGATCTTCTGCAAATGACTTAATCTTTCCATTATGATACATATAATTTGTTTCTACATTAAATGTAGGAGAAGGATAAATATCAAGGTCCATAGATAATTCCCTAAGTGGATTTTTTACTGTCTTTCCATCTTTTTTATAACATAAATTATCTATATCATATACTGACTCGCCCTTTTCAAGTCTCTCAATAACGTCCATCAATACTTCTTCCCCCTCTCCAACACAAACATAATCTGCATGTTCAGCACATTCTTCAGGTTTCATTGTTGGATGTATCCCACCCGCAATTATTGGTATATCAAATTTCTTCTTCAAAGCATGAGCAATTTTTACAAACCCAAAATAAGTATTTGTCATGCAGGATATTGCTACCAATCCAGCGCCCTCGCACTTTTTCTCCAGCTCAGGCATTATTTCTGCTATCATTTCATCAGTAATCTTATCAAATCCCATTAATGGGATATGGATATACTTACTTGTATGCCCCTTTGCCTTCAGCATTTCCTGGGCTATAGGAAAGAAGATAGAAGGACTTGCCTCAATACTTATTAATATCACCTCCATATTCCTTTAATGCCTCCATCATTTAAATACTTTATCATTTAAAAATAATCTCCCTTATTTACTATCCTATCATACACATAACCCAGCTCACCTCTCCTAAACATTTTCCAGGAGCTTTTAAGGTTATATCTCAAGGTTTCAAATTTAGTAGTATACTGACTCAAATTATACAACAAAACAGGATGTTTCTCATGAAACTTTTTCTTGAACATATACCTTATTAAAGCATTCGGCACCCACCTCTTCCCAAACAAATTATAATAATGAATAATCAAAAACTTCTTTAACTCACTATCCTGGACAACTTGAAGATCTCTTGTTTCATGGTCTAAGCTGGCAACATCTTTTATAGATATTTTCCCATCCTTCAAAGCCCTGTTAGTTATTTCATAATTCAAATAATATGCAAGTTTGTTGATTTGAGGTTTGAATGGTTTAGGAAGCTTAAAAATAAATTCCAAGCCTTTAGTCAATTCCTCTTCAGTCTCATATTCTGAAAAAATAAAATCATAACCGACCTCGATTTTCATTCTATGAATTATCTCTGCTGCCTTCAATAAATGCTTATCAGAATCAACACGCTTAAACATCTCTTTTCTTATTTTTTCAGAACCACTCTGCACCCCGATATCAAAGAATCCCAAATTTGAATCTTTCATTAATTGCATTTTTCTTTCATTAATTAAAGCAGCATGCCCATAAGAGAAGTAAGGCAAGTTAATCTCTTTCTTATACGCCACTGAAAACTCTTCAAGCCACTTTTCATCAGTCAAGAAAACATCATCCCAAAAACTCATATCTTCTAATTTTGGATAGTCTTCCAAGGCTTTCCTTAATTCTTTAATAACATTTGGAATGCTTCTTCTTCTATAATACTGGTGTTGAAATTCTTTATTATAATAATTATGTATACAGTAAGTGCAGGAGAAAGGACACCCCCTTGAAAGTGTTGTGTGATACTCATATTTTCTATAAGGCAGTGGCGATTTATGAAAAATCCTATTTCCTAAAATAAAAGTCTTATTTTCATCTGAAAAATCTGGAAAAGGTAGGGAATCCAGATCATCAATTAAAGGCCTAAAATCATTTTTAATTATTTCTCCTTCCTTTTTAATCCAAAGATTCTTTATATCAAAAATCTCTTTACCTTTTTTTATAGCATTAAGATAATCAAGCAAAGCAAGTTCTCCCTCGCCTCTACAGATAACATTAACATGCTCTAAACATCTTTCAGGATCAATAGTTGGATGAACACCTCCCCAAATAAAATTATACCTCCCAACCTCCTTCCTAAACATATTAGTAATAGTAACAGCATCCCAAAAATCAGAAGAAAGAACACTCATCATAATAATGTCAGGATTCAAATCAAGTACAACTTTCTTTAATGCTCCTAACTCTTTTTCATTAGGGGGCCTACTATATAAAATAAATCTCCTAAAATGAATTGTATGAATATTAAAACCTTGCTTAGAAACAAAAGCATGCATATGTGCCGCCCTTATGCTAACCTCCCCATGTAAATTAATATAAACAATCTTTGGAATGTCCATCTTCTGCTTTTGTACATTAAAGTTCTCACTCTCTCTTTCTAAAGTTATAGGAGAAGAGGTTTCAGTTCTTACTATCTCAAACACAGTTTCTCTATCACTTGCATTTTGCTCTTTCACACTTAAAACAGCTTCTTGACTCATTTTATTCCTCAATACTAATCACATTTACAGGGTATTCCTCAATACTAATCGCATCTACAGGGCAGGTTTCTACTGACTCCCTATGCTCTTCTTTTATTTCATCTAAATCAGGTTTTATCACAATGGCTTTATCCTCCAGCATTTTAAAAACATCAGGGCAGGTAGTTGCACAAATACCGCAACCAATACACTTATTTGGATCAACCTTTATTTTAGGCATGATAAATAAAAACCCCCCCATACTTTAAAAATATTTTCATAGTCCAAGCATCTCCCTTAATTCTTTATTTGGTTCCCACATTGGGTTAAAAATAACCTCAATGCCAGATTTTAACTTAATTTCATTCAATCCGTCTTCAATGCCATGAAGAAGTTGAGGACCAAATGGACAATATGGAGAAGTAAATGTCATTACAATATCAACTTTATCGTTTTTTATTGTAATATCATAAATCAAACCCAAAGTCCAGATGTCAATATCCAGTTCAGGGTCTTTTATTTTTTTCAGGATTGTTATTATTTTTCTATTCTTCTCTATAGATTCCATATCTTTAATTGACTTTTTTTTATAAGCCTCAACCTTTACATCCTTTACTTCCTCTTCCTCAGCTTTCTTTTTTCTTTTAAAGAACATTTTCTTTTCCCTCCAAAAAATCATCAAAACCATTTTTCTCAATTCTTTCAGCCAGCTCTCTTCCACCCTCTTCCACCACTCTTCCATCAATCATTACATGAACCTTGTCAGGAACTATATAATTTAAAATCCTATAATAATGAGTTATAACCAATATTGCCATATTAGGACCTTTCATTTTATTCACTCCTTCCCCGACAATCTTAATGGAGTTTATATCTAATCCGGAATCTGTTTCATCCATAATAACATACTTGGGCTGCAGCACTAACATTTGCAATATCTCAGCTCTCTTTTTTTCTCCGCCAGAAAATCCCTCATTAATATATCTCCTACTAAAACTTGAGTCCATTTTCAATTCGCTCATCCTTTCCTTTAGTATCTTGTGAAAACTAACAATGTCCATCTTTTCTCCTTTTACAGAATTCCAAGCAGTTCTCAAAAAATTACTCATTGTAACTCCGGTAATCTCGCTAGGATACTGGAAACTTAAAAACAAACCTCTCTTAGCCCTTTCATCAGGGCCTAACTCAGTAATATCCTCTCCATCTAACAATATCCTTCCTTTAGTAACCTTATATTTTGGATTACCCATTAAGACATTTGCAAGAGTGCTTTTACCAGAACCATTAGGACCCATTAAAGCATGCACTTTACCTAAATCAATTTCTATATTTAGACCTCTCAAAATCTCCCCATCTTCTACATTAACATACAGCCCTTCAACTTTTAATTTACTCATTTTTAAAACTTACCTCCATTTTTCTAAGCCCGCCCAACACAGTTTTCAAAGCCAATAATCCGCACTTTATTCTCACAACCCCCAAATTAATTCCAAGCATATTTAAAACAACTTCTTTATCCATTCTCTTAATTTCCCAAATACTTTTTCCTTTCAAATAATCAGTTAACATAGAGGCACATGCAATACTAATCGCGCACCCACTGCCTTTAAACCTAACATCTTTAATCCTCACTCCATCCAAAAGAACAAACATTTGAATCATATCTCCACAAACAGGATTTAATTCACAATGTGAAAAACTACATTGCTTTAACTCCCCAAAATTCCTTGGATGTCTAAAATGGTCCAGTATGTTTTCTTTGTAAATCTCCTCTTCCTCATATTCAATCAGATCGGAAGAGCACACGTCTGAA
>CAYIAU010000004.1:0-3287 GCA_964361465.1 Candidatus Woesearchaeota archaeon | reverse complement strand
ATATTCAATCCAATGTTTCTCCATGCTTTCTTTCATTTTCTAAACTTTAAAAACCTCCTTGACTTTTTTAATTCCCTCAACTAATTTATCGATTTCCTTTGTAGTATTATAAAAATAAAGAGAAACTCGGCATACACTCCCTTGTTTCAATATCTCTGTAACAAGAGGCATAGCGCACATATGTCCTCCTCGTAATGCAATACCCTCTCTATTCAAGATAGATGAAACATCATGAGAATGCACTCCCCTTATATTAAATGAAATAACCCCTCCTCTATTTTCCTTAGGACCATAAATCTCCACACCTTCTATCCCACTAATTTTTTCCAAAGCATACTCTGTTAAAAATTTCTCATATTTCATTATATTATCTATTCCAATATCCAATAAATAGTCAATAGCACTCCCCAGCCCAATAGCTTGAGCTATAGGCGGAGTGCCTGCCTCAAATTTCCACGGAAGCCCATTCCACTTACTTTCTTTAAATTTAACCTCTGAAATCATATCTCCTCCATATAAGAATGGACTCATTTTCTCCAATAACTCTCTTTTTCCATAAACAACTCCTATACCGGTTGGACCCAACATTTTATGTCCTGAAAAAGCAAAGAAATCACAATCAATGTCTTTCACATCCACTGAAATATGCGGAACAGATTGCGAACCATCTATAATAAACAAAGCATTTTTCTCATGAGCAATCTTCCCAATTTCTCTAACAGGATTTATTGTTCCCAAAACATTTGACATATGCGTCACAGAGACTATTTTTGTTTTATTTGTTATTTTCTCTTTCGCATCATTCAAATCCAAACTATAATCGTCTTTCATTCTAATATACTTCAAGACCAAATCTCTTTCCTTGGCTAATTGCTGCCACGGCACAATATTGCTATGATGCTCCATCTCTGTTATAACAATCTCATCTCCCTCTTTAAGCTCTTTAGTCAAAGAATACGCAAGCAAATTAATCGCTTCACTAGCGTTTTTAGTAAATATAATCTCCTCAAATTCAGCATTTATAAATTTAGCAACCTTATCATGTGCCTTCTCATATTCAATACTTGCCTTCTCACTTAACTTATGAATCCCTCTATGAACATTTGCATTATACTTATTATAATACTCACTCATACTATCAACAACTCTTTTCGGAGTTAAGCTAGTTGCGCCATTATCTAAATAAACCAACGGCTTTCCATATACTTTTTGATTAACTATCGGAAAGTCCCGCCTTAATCTATCCACATCCAATAATTCCTTCATTTTCATCCTGCTAATTCCAGCTATTTTTCTCGAAATCACTTCCCTTATCTCATTAGCTATCTCTTTATTTCCTATTTTTATAATTATAGGTTCAAAGAATCCTTCGATAATAGCTCTCTTGGCTTCCTCCTCACTCAATCCGCGAGACCTCATGTAAAATATCTTATCCTCATCTATCTGGCTAACTGTAGCGCCATGACTACACTTAACTTCATTATTCTCTATCTCCAAATTTGGAACAGCATTTGACTGTGCCTCATCACTTAACAATATAGTATCCTCTTTCTGATAACCTTCACAATTAACAGCTTTAGGGTTTATCCTTATCAAGCCTCTGTAAACTGTCTTGGATTTGTCATTCAAGACAACCCGCGTCATCATGTCACTTTTTGTCCTAGAAGCTTTATGGATTGTCTCTCCGTTTATATCATAACATCTTTCCTTGTCCCCAAATGCAATCCCAAAATTCCTGCTCTCAGCTCCCTCCCCAATCAGTTCAGTCACACTAACAACCTGACTAAATTTGCTTCCAATGCAACAATCCACCCAATACATGGCTCCATTTTTTTCAACCTTGGAACTTCTTCTTGAAAAATTATAAACTTCATCACTGAAATTCTGTACAGACCTATACTCAAACTTAGCATTCTCTCCGACAATTATGTCAACAACTTGACTCCTAAATCCCTGCCCGACATTCTCAACAGACTTAGATGTTTCAATAACAGCCGCCTTACTATTCTTCTCAGCAACAACCAGAATATTGTCTATTCTTGTATTAGTCTTTAAATCAAAATTAATCTGAATTGGCTCTTCAACCTCAACATTCTCTGGAATTCTGATAAATATACCATTATCAAAAAATGCACTATGTAAGGCAGCAAATTTGTTCTCATCTTTTTCATTCTCAATAAAGTACTTTTTAATAACATCTTCATACTTTTCTAAAGCCTCTCTAAAACTCATAACCTCTATCTTATCACTTCCCACTACAAGACTTCCGTCTAAGTTTCCTAATGGATTAATTTCCTTCAGATTTAACTTAGAAACATCAACAAATATCCCTATTCCATATTTAAAAGAAGGCATCTCTAATTCTTTGAATTTATTAAAAGCCTTTAATCTTTTGTCTATCATCCACTCTGGCTCCCCTTCTGAAATTTTCCTGACAATTTGCTCATTTAACATTTTCTCATCTAAGTTAACCTACCGAACCCTCCATTTCCAATTCTATTAATTTATTTAGCTCAACTGCATATTCCAAAGGTAACTGCTTTACTATTGGCTCAATAAAACCACTAACAACCATCTGCATAGCCTGCTCTTCATTCAGCCCCCGGGACATTAAATAAAATATCTGCTCCTCCCCGATTTTTCCAACAGAAGCTTCATGAGCAATATCGACTTTATTAGTTTCTATCTTCATAAATGGAAATGTATTTGAAATACTTTTGTCATCTATTAACAAGGCATCACAAACAACACTGCACTTTGTATTCTTTGCATTCCTCGCAACTCGCACACTTCCCCTATAAGTTGAAATACCGCCAGCTTTGCTGATACTTTTAGCTCTAATCGTAGATGTTGTATTAGGCGCAACATGCACCACCTTGCTGCCAGTATCTTGATTCTGCCCTGAAGCAGCAAATGCAATCCCCAACGAATCAGATTTGGCACCCTCTCCTACCAAAATACTGCAAGGATATAACATAGTCACTCCGCTGCCCAAGTTACCATTAATCCACTCAATTACTCCATCTTTCTCAACTATAGCTCTTTTCGTATTCAAATTAAAAGTGTTCTTGCTCCAATTCTCCACACTCATGTATCTTATTCTTGCACTATCTAACACATATATCTCAACACAACCGGCGTGTAGTGCATTAGATTCAAACACAGGAGCACTGCAACCTTCAATATACGAAACCTCGCTTCCCTTATCAGCAATAATCAATGTATGCTCAAACAGCCCACCCATTTCAGCATTCATTCAAAAAAAACCTTCCAAAGCAACAATCACA
>CAYIAU010000003.1:15227-15689 GCA_964361465.1 Candidatus Woesearchaeota archaeon | reverse complement strand
AATTCATATTAATAACAGGCGACTTGTTTGATTCCCCCTATCCCTCAATAGACACATTAAAACAGGCATTCGGCGAATTCAGAAAGCTGAAAGAAGCAAAAATCCCTGTTTTTCTAATCGCAGGAAGCCACGACTATTCTGTTTCAGGCAAGACCTTCCTAGACGTCCTAAGCAAGGCAGGATTTTGCGTGAATGTCTCAAACTATGAAGAAAGAGAAAAAAACATAATGCTCCTCCCAACAATTTACAAGAACGTCGCAATATACGGCTACCCTGGAAAAAAATCCGGCTTGGAAATAGAAGAATTAGAAAATATGAAAATACAAGACTCCCCCGGGCTCTTCAAAATACTAATGCTCCATACCCCAATAAGAGACGCAGTCCCAAATCCAAACATAAAAGCAGTCAACGAGAAAGCTCTTCCCAATGGTGATTGTATTGCCTATCGTTGTTATGTAGCTC
>CAYIAU010000003.1:0-15217 GCA_964361465.1 Candidatus Woesearchaeota archaeon | reverse complement strand
TCCACATAAAATACAACAAAGAAGGAAGAGTTTATTCAGGCCCTACTTTCCCAAACTCCTTTTTCGAGTTGGAAGAACTGAAAGGCGGCTCTTTCTACATCGTTGAATCAGGAGTTCCCAAAAAGCAGGACATAAAATTAAAATCAGTCTTCTCATTAAACATAGAAATAAAAAATGCCCTGACCGCTACAAATGAAATAATCTCCTTTCTTAAAAATGAAAACCTTAAAGATAAGATAGTTATAATAAAACTGCAAGGAGTTTTGGAAACAGGAAAAACTTCAGATATAAACTTCGCAGAAATAGAAAACCATGTAATGGGAAAAGGAGCGTTTGTTTTTCTCAAAGGCACTTCAAGACTTCATATGCAAAACCCAGAAGTAAAGCTTGACATCTTAGATGCCGAACAGTTGGAGAGCCAGATAATAAAAAAATTTGAAGAGAGCAACAAGTCAAAATTCAACTACTTGATTTTTCAGCTTATGAAATCCTTACACACTGAAAAATTAGAGGATGAGAAATCTTCAACTTTTGAAGAGCGCATCATTTCCGAAGCGAGAAAGATAATGAAAAATGAAATTTAAAAAGCTCTACCTAAAAAATATTCGCTCATATGAAGAGCAGGAGATAGATTTTTCAGACGGCTCCCTGCTTCTTTCAGGCGACGTCGGCTCAGGGAAAACATCAATACTCCTTGCGATAGAATACGCTCTCTTCGGACTCCAGCCAGGACAAAAAGGCTCAGCACTTCTAAGAAATAATTCCAATATAGGAGAAGTTGCTTTGGAATTAGAAATCGGAGACAAGTCAGTCATAATAGAAAGAAAACTCAAGCGCTCCTCAAAAAACGTCTCAAATGATTACGCCGCAATAACAATAAACGGAAAAAAAATAGAGTCCTCAATAACAGAAATAAAAACAAAAATTCTCGAACTTCTCAACTATCCAGCAGAATTCATAAAAAAGAATAATCTACTTTACAGATACACAATTTACACTCCTCAAGAGCAAATGAAGCAGATTATTCTGGAAGAGCCAGAGACAAGACTCAATATACTAAGGCACGTCTTCGGAATGGACAAATATAAGAACATCAGGGAAAATCTCTCAATTCTCTGCAATCATCTGAAGGAAGAAAACAAAATTCTCCAGATAGAGCTCAAAGGGCTTGAGCAGGACAAATCACAGCTTCTCTCAATTATAGAAATAACAAAAATCTTAGAAGAAAAAATAAAAGAGAAGCTCTCAGAACTACAAGAGCACATAAAAAAAAGAAAAGAAATAGAATCAGAATCAGCTTATTTAGACTCCCAAATCAAAGAAAAAGAACGCCTTGAAAAAGAGGTTGAGAAAACCCAAATTCTCCTAAGCACAAAAAAGCAAAACTTCTTCTCTATCTCACAAGAAGAGCAGGAAATAAAAAATACAATGCTTGAAGTTGAAGAAAGCTTGAGCGAAGTAGAATACAGCTCACTTATCTCCCAGATAAACTCGGCGAAAGAGAAAATAGAATCCCTTGCTTCCCTTCAAACAGAAGCAATAGCAAAAATGAATTTTATACAAAAAAATGAGCAAGAGCTGATTGAGAAGAGAGAGCGCATTTTCAAGATTGACATTTGCCCGACTTGTTTGCAGGACGTGCCAGAATTCCACAAGCTCAACATCTTAAACGAAGCAGAAAAAAAAATTGCAGAGATAAAAAATATTTTATTCTCATTAAAAGACATTAGCGAAGCTCTTCCAGCGCAAATAAAAAAAGAAAAGACTAATCTAAATGAACTGGAAAAACAGAAAACATATCAAGAAATTCTTAAGTCAAAAAAAGAGCACGTTCAAAAATCAAGACTAAAGCTCTCTCGCCTCGAAAAGCAAAAACAAGAAATGGAAAAAGATTGCACACTTCTGGAAAATCACATAGCAGAACTCAAGCAGGGCATCTTTAAACTTTCAAAATTTGAAACTCTGTCAAGAATGAAAAACAACGAGTTGAAATCCTCTCTTCTCGCCGAGAAAAACCTTGAAATTTCAATAGCAGAATTGAAAAAAGAACTTGAGATGACAAATAAAGAAATTTCAAATCTGACTAAAATAATAAAACAAAAGGAAGAAACGCAGAAGAAACTTTCCAATATCTTAGAGCTCAACGACTGGCTTTCAAATCAGTTTCTCGGGCTCGTCACTTTCACTGAAAAAAACGTCTTGGTTAATCTAAGAAGAGAGTTCTCAGAAATATTCAACAAGTGGTTTCAAATGCTCACTCCATCAGAATCCTTCCAAGCTCATCTGGATGAATCCTTCACTCCTCTCGTGCTTCAAAACGAGATAGAAATGGATTACTCTTTCCTCTCTGGCGGCGAAAGAACAGCAATCGCCCTCGCCTATCGTCTTGCCCTGAATCAAATAATAAATTCTGTCTTATCAAAAATAAAAACAAAAGATATCGTAATACTCGACGAGCCAACCGACGGCTTCTCTGAATTTCAATTAGACAAGATGCGCGATGTCCTGGAAGAGCTCAACGCAAAACAGCTGATAATAGTGAGCCACGAGCAGAAGATGGAGGGCTTCGTTGAAAACATAATCCGCATTAGGAAAAGCACCAACTCTTCAAACATAGAATCTCCTCAACCGCTCTCTCCAGAGATTGGCTAAACCAAAAAATTTAAATACCTCCAGATACTAAAATCATTATCTTATGAATTTTAATGGTTTTCTATACCAATATGAACCAAATTAACGACGAAATAAGCAAGCTTGTTACAAAAACAGGAACAACAATCTTAGGAATAAACTGCAAAGACGGAGTCATCCTCGCCGCAGACA
The DNA here is from genome assembly GCA_964361465.1 of Candidatus Woesearchaeota archaeon. Lineage (GTDB taxonomy): Archaea > Nanobdellota > Nanobdellia > Pacearchaeales > GW2011-AR1 > CAYIAU01. The sequence continues at coordinate 12,394 of CAYIAU010000003.1, read as the reverse complement.
GAAGAGTTACAGCAGGAGGGCAGATAGTTGTCCAGAAAAATCTAAGAAAAGCAATACAGGTTAATGATTACTTGATAATAGCCATAGCAGGCAACGCCGCAGACGCAAAACTTCTCGTAAGAATTCTCGGCGCAGAGCTAAAACTAAAAGAATTAAAAACAAAAGCCCGCCCAACCGTAAAAGAAGCGGCCAACTTAGCAGCAATGATGACTTATAGAAATATCCGCACGCCAAGTATGATACCAAGCATAGTCGGCTCATTAATCGCCGGCTTCAACGAAGACGGCTCAGCAGAACTTTACACCATAGAGCCAGCAGGCGGAGTTGACAAAGTTGAAGATTACGACGCCAACTTCGGAAGCGGAATGACATTCGTCCTCGGTTTATTAGAAAGGCAATTCAAAAAAGACCTCTCAGTAAAAGAAGGAATCACACTCGCAACCGAAGCGCTCAAGTCCTCAACTCAGCGCGACACCGCATCAGGAAACGGCATAGACGTATTTTCAATAACAAAGTCAGGCATAAAACACGAAGTTTCTGAAGAGATAATCCCGCAATACAAGTAAAAATGGCAGATATTCTAAAGAGTATTAAAGACGAGCTACCAAAAGTCATCACAGACGCAACTTTCGAAGGCGCGAACATAGTCCTATATACCGGCGACAAGGAGTTCTTCAAGAGCTCAGAATCAAAAATAAAAGAGATAGTTGACAAAATAAAAAAGAGAATAGAATTAAGAGCTGACAAGGAAATCCTGGCTTCTGAGACAGACACAGAGAAAACAATAAAAGCAATAGTCCCAGAAGAAGCATCATTGACAAATATAATCTTTGACCCTCAGCGCTCAATTGTAGTGATAGAAGCCAAAAAACCCGGCTTGGTTATAGGAAAGCAGGGCTCAATACTAAACGACATTAAAAAATCAACAATGTGGTCTCCACAAGTCCAGCGCAGCCCATCAATTCCGTCAAAAATCACAGAAAAAATCCGTTCAGTTCTTTACGCAAACAACAACTACAGAAGAAAATTCCTCAATCAAATAGGAAACAAGATTTACAAAGACTGGAATCCAGAAAAAATGGAGATGTGGGTTCGCCTCACATACCTCGGCGGAGGAAGACAAGTCGGCCGCTCCTGCCTGCTTCTCCACACACCAAACTCAAAAGTCCTGTTAGACTGCGGCATCAATCCAGCAATAGCAGAAGGAACAGAGCGCTTTCCTTATCTAAATGTTTCTGAAATCGGCGATTTAGGCTCAATAGATGCAATCATTCTCTCTCACGCCCACTTGGACCATTCCGGCCTAATTCCTTATCTTTACAAGATGGGATACAAAGGTCCTGTATATATGACTCCTCCAACAAGAGATATATCAGCTCTCCTCCAGCTCGACTTGATCGGAGTTGCATACAAAAAAGCAGAATTCCCTCTTTACAGAGCAGAAGACATAAAAGAAATGGTAAGGCACTCAATAACTCTTGATTACGGAGAAGTCACTGACATCACTCCAGACATCAGAATAACTTTATACAACGCAGGCCACGTTCTCGGCTCAGCGCAAGTCCATATCAACATAGGAAACGGCTTGCACAACTTCGTTTATTCTGGCGACACAAAATACGGAAAAACGCGCCTTCTCGATCCCGCGCACAATTACTTCCCAAGAATTGAAACGCTCCAGATGGAATCAACCTACGGTTCAAAAGACGATGTTCTTCCTCCTTTAAGAGAAACAGAAGAGAAGTTCATCAAAATGGCGAATGAAACCATAAAGAATGGAGGAAAAATTCTTCTTCCTGAATTAGGATTAGGACACTCACAGCAAACAATACTCAGAATTGAAGAATCTATTAGAAATGGAGAACTGCCCAAAGTTCCAGTTTACGTCGACGGAATGATATGGGACATCAATGCAATCCACACCGCCTATCCCGACTTCCTAAGCTCATCAGTAAGAAGCCAAATCTTCCAGGACAACAATCCCTTTACATCAGATATTTTCAAAAGAGTGGGCTCTAGTGCTGAAAGAAAACAAGTTCTTGAAGGAGGCCCTTGCATAGTAATCTCAACACACGGCATGTTAATGGGCGGCGCATCTGTAGAATATTTCAAGAATTGGGCAGATAATCCCAAGAATTTAATTGTATTCGGTTGTTATCAAGGCTCTGGCTCCTTAGGAAGACAAGTGCAGGAAGGCGGAAAAGAATTTATAATGGATAATGAAAAAGTAATTGTAAAAATGCAGGTGGAAACTCTTTCCGGACTTTCCGCGCACTCTGGCAGAAACGAATTAATGCAATACGTCAGCAGGATGAACCCAAAGCCAAAGCGAATCATAATCAACCACGGCGAAGTCTCAAAATGCCTCGACCTCGCCTCCTCACTATACCGCCAAAACCGCGTTGAAACAAGCGTCCCAAGAAATCTTGAAACTCTTCGTCTAAAGTAAACAATTAAAAATCCCTTTTCCCAACAATAATTATGAAACATTCTGTAAAAATCACTCTGCTCCTGTTGGCAATGTTTTTCGTAACTCAGCTAATCGGCATCGCCGTCATAAGCTCCTACTCTCCACAAACAACACAAGTCACGACAGAATCAGGAGAAATAATAAATGTAACTAACTACAATCTTCCTTACGGCTTAGAGCCTCCCAAAGAAATAAACCCCAAAGAAAGTTTGATTTCCATCTTGATTGCATTCGGCATCGCAATAACTCTTATGCTGATAATGATGCGATTCAGGGCTGAAATTTTCCTGCGGCTTTGGTTCTTCCTTGTCGTGTCAATTGCCCTCGCCGTAACTCTAAACGCAATCTCTCTTCAATTTGGCTTGCCAACTTTGCTCGCCCTCACCCTCGCCCTGCCTCTCGCCTTCTTGAAAATTTTCAAAAGAAACATAATTGTCCATAACCTCACAGAACTCGCGATATACCCCGGAATCGCCGCAATCTTTGTTCCTCTTCTAAGCATCTGGACCGTCGTCCTTCTCTTAATCTTAATTTCTCTCTACGATATGTATGCTGTCTGGCACTCTGGCTTTATGCAAAAAATGGCAAAATTCCAGATACAAAAATTAAGGATTTTCTCCGGATTCTTCGTTCCCTATCTCGGAAAACACCAGAAGCAAAAATTATCAAAACTCTCCAAATCAAAATTAAAAGATAAGAAAATAAGAATTAGCGTGGCTATTCTCGGCGGAGGCGACGTCGTCTTCCCAATAATTCTCGCAGGCGTTGTTCTAAGACAGCTCGGCTTCGTTCAGGCAATAATAATTGCACTCGGCGCATCAATAGCTCTCGCAGGCCTCTTATTCCTCTCAGAAAAAGGCAAGTTCTATCCTGCAATGCCGTTCATAACCACTGGCTGTTTCATTGCTTTAGCGTTTTCCTACTTGCTTTAACTATCTCTTTATAATCTCTTTCAGAAGGAACAATTATTTTTGGAATAAAGTGTTCAAGTATCAGATTACTTTTTTGAATTCTTCCATCTACATAATCTTTACTTACTGGACAAATCGAAATAATTGTATCATATCTTAACGATACAGGCCTTTTTGTCTCCCAATAAAAAGTATGTTTATCACTCTCTTGAACACCCTCTCCTCTAATCTCCGGATAAGTCTCAGAAATAAGACAAGGCAGTAAAATTAAATTTAGTCCATCAGTGCCCCTATACACTCCCACTTCATGAGGCCCCCCAGAACAAATAATTTCAATATATTCTCCAAGATAATAAGGATAAGGATCTTTTCCTTTATCTAAAAAAGTAATGCCCAGCACTCGCTCTAATTGCGTAATTTCTTTCTCTTCAAACCCTAGTTTTCCATCTGCCATTCTCATCATGGTAAATCTCGCTTTATAAAACTTATCTTTTGTTGTCCCTAAAGGATAAGGACAGAGTAGAAACATTTATAAACATTTTATTTGTCACTCTTCTATGATAATTAAACCAGAGTTAGTAAAGCGAATAAAAGAATACTTCAATCTTAATATTTATGAAACAAAAGTCTGGCTAGCTTTGCTCTCCAAAGGCATCGCCTCAGCCGGCGAAGTCGCAGAGCTCTCTAGTGTGCCGCGCTCAAGAGCATATGACGTATTAGAATCTCTTGAAAAAAGAGGCTTTGCAATCACAAAAATCGGCAAGCCGGTTAAATACATTTCTGTAAAACCGACAGAAGTCATAGAAAAAATGAAATCCAGAACACTCCAAGACGCGCAGGAAAAAGTAAAATCGCTCTCAAATCTAAAAGAAACCCAAGAATACACAGAGCTCGAACAACTTCACAATTCAGGATTCTCCCCGATAAAATCCTCTGAAATAACTGGCTCGCTAAGGGGGCGCTCAAACATTCTCTCAAGAGTTAGAGAACTAATTGAAAACTCTGAAAAAGAAGCAATCATATGCACCTCAGTTTCTGACTTTGAAGACAAGAGTCGTGTCTTGATACCAACACTTGAAAAACTTTTTAAGAAAGATGTAAAAATAAAACTCGCTCTTTCAGGAGACTTGGAAAAAATAAAAAAGCTCAACGCCAAGTTCAACTTGAAAGCTCGCCAGATAGAATCAAAAGCAAGATTCTTCATCTCCGATAAGAAAGAAGTTTTATTTATGCTCTCTCCAGAAAACTCAGAAGAAGAAATGGGCGTCTGGCTTCAATCTCCTTTCTTCACAGAATCTCTCTCAGAAATCATAGAAAACAATTTAAAGAACTCGCTTCCACAAAACGGCATTAAGAACGGGAAGTCATAAAGTTCTTGTTCAGTGTAATACACCAATTGCCTTGAACTCCTCAAGAACTTCCAGTTCTTGATGGCCCAGAGAACCGAAGGTTCTCTGTGTTATGAGACAAAGATAAAACCATTGTTTATATACAATATGTGGTTTTATCCTCAGATAATCTCAAGCCCATTAATCCCCATCTCCGCCATCTTTCTCTCATTCGCCCTGCTCCATTTCTCAACGAACTCCCTCCCTGTAAAATCAATTTTCTCCCGAGCATGCAAAAGCCCGTTCTTCTCAAAAACATTCTTGTTCGCGCGCCTAAATGCCCCAGCATTTTCTTTCATATTAAGAGAAGGCCCAATCCTAAAAATTTCTCCGCGCGATTTCAAAACAAGATAAAAGTCAGCACTCTTCCCCCCGCCATACTTAAACTCTTTCACAAGAATTTCAAAATATCTTCCAAGCTCTCTCTCCAAAAAGCCCGCAAACTTTTTCATCTTCGTCCCCGCAATATCTCCCTCTTGCCTGTCACTCATAATTCTCAATTGCAAAAACTCTCCTTTCTTCTTTCTCAATTTAGAAACGTCAACATCTTTCACTTCAAAATATTTCACAGAAGGACTTTTGCTCAAGCCCTTAGCAGCTTCCTGAAATCTCGTAAAACTTTCATAAGACAAAGCAGCCAAAGCATTCCTTTCTTTCCAAGTCGGATCAACCAAAATAATAGGGCTATGAAGTCTGCTTTCGTTCATTTCAATCAAGACATCAGCTTTCCTCTTATATTTCTTTTCAGGATCAATTATTAATCTCTCTTCAGCTTTGCTCAACTCTCTAATCATTCTCTCAAAGCTCTTATAATAAATTATCAAGCACTCTAATCCATATCCTGAAAATCCCTTTATGTAACTCTCTGCCCCATAAACTCCCTGCGACTCGCAGAACTGCTTCGCCAACAACAACTCTCTAATCAATTTACCTTTCAGTTTTCTCTTGACATAATTAACGTGAAAATAACTCAGGTCAGTTATATTTCTCGCCTCACGAGGTTTCTTTATCCTGCTTACAGGAATTATCTCAAACTCAATCTTCCCGTTACTTAAAGAAAAATAATCCCTGCTTCCATGTATTTTCCGAACACTCAAGCCGAGCTTTTTCTCAGCTCGTTTAATAATTCCTTCAAGCAAGCCAGAAATATTATCATATCTCAAGTCAAATCTCACAAATATGTCAACGTCATATTTCTCGCTCCTCGCAACAGTTCCCTTCGCAAAACTCCCCCCGACAAAAACCTCCTGAGCCTCTTTAACTTTCTTTATCTCTTCTTTCAAGACGCCAACAACTCTCTCTGTCTCTTTCTTCAAGTATTCCATCTCTTCCCTACTCGGCGAAAAATCCAACTCTCGTAAAAACTTCTTAAGTTTCATATCTAAACAAAGAATAATCTATTTTTAAATCCCTTGATTGCCTAAGAAATATCTCTATCTTTCATCTTCGACGTCGACAAGTCAATCACATACTTCCCCTCTTCTATCTGATAAATTTTCGGCTTGTCTCTCTCAAACAATTTCCCCAAGTCAAGAAGATACTTACCCGGCTTTATTATCTTTACACTCTCAAAATCAAGAAAAACAGGACTCTCCTCGTCCTTTATCCCAGCAATCTCTCTAACATCTTGCTCAATCTGCTTTTTCTCGTCATAACTCAATTCCGGCTCCTGCTCCCTCTTCTCAAAAATCTCTCTCAATTTTTCTTCTTTCACATAAAAAAAGAATTTGCTATGACACTCATTACATCCAGTCAGAACTTCCTGCGAGCCATCTGAATAAACCTTGGAGCAATGCACACATTTATATGGCATATTTCTAAAAGAAATGCAAAGTTAATAAATATATATGAACTCTAACCCAAAAGCAGTTCAATCTTTCTCGGGTCTCTCCTAATCTCTTTCACAATAGTCGCAGGTCCTATCACTGTCAAGGCGCTTGAATCACCGACAAGTCTCTTCGCAATTCCATGCTTTACCTTTCCCATAAGTCCAATATTTTTCATATTCGGCTCGATAACAGCAAGCTCAATTCCCTTAAAGCTTTTTATGTGATCCACCATCGCCATCGTGTCTTCAATCAAGCGCGCCTCTTCTTCAGCCCGCAATCTCCCGTGAAGAATCACTATATTATTTCCCAAAGCCAAGTTCAATATCTTCCTGACTCTCTCAGAAATTGACAAATCCTTAACCTCAGAAAATGGTATCACCTGCAAACTAAGCCCTCTTATTTTTTTGCCCCTGTTTTTTGACACCATTTTATCTCCTTTATATGCCTTTTTCATTTTTAAATCTTCACCTTGAAAAAATCGCTAAATTTTTTTCGTCAATTTGTACAACGCCTCATAAAATTCATCCATATTAGTCCCATCTCTCGCAGAAATTCCAACAACTTCATATTCAGGAAAAGTGGATTCAATCTTCTTGACATCTGACTTCTTCAAATCTATCTTGTTCCCAACTATCAGCACAGGAATTTTTCTCGCAACCATATTCCCAATTATCGTAATATTAACCTGCGAATAAGGATTCTCTGCAGAATCCAAAACTATGATTACAGCATCCATGTCATCAAGCCACTTTATTGAATCTATTATTCCCTGAGTCGCCTCCTTAGCTCGCCTCCGCGACGCCTTTTTCTTCAAGCCATATTTCAGAAAATCCTCATAATCAATTCTAGTCGCAATCCCCGGCGTATCAATCATCTTGAAAGTCAGCGACTTCCCCTTATATTTTATCTCAACTTTTTCCTTGAACTGCACATTCCTTGTCTCGTGAGGTATCTTGCTCACTGCCCCTATTTCCTCCCCAGTCCAATCTTTGCAAATCCTATTTGCCAGCGAAGTCTTCCCAGAATTAGGCGGGCCATAAAAACCAAGTTTAATATTCTCCTTGCTTCTAAACAGCGCCTTAAGTATCCTCTTTGAGAAATTCCTAATAACTCTTAGCATGTCCTTTAGAAATTCAAGCGTTTAATAAACTTTACTAAGCTCTATAATATATTAAAATCTCGGCGTCCTTCTCAACGCGCCAGCAAACCTCGGATCAACTCTGCCCTCATGTCTCTTAGCAATCTCTGTCCCCACTTTCCTGTTTTCCCTAAACTTGAATAGCGGTATCTCAAACATTCCAGTTCGCTTCCCGTCCATCTTTCTAAGAGCATATCTTATTCTCTCTCCATTCCATTTTGATTTCTTCAGCTTTTCCCAAATCTCCTTGTCTTTCAAGCCAGAAGCCCTCGCATTGTAAATGAAATTAATTAAATTATACAAGTCATCAGGATTCTTGAACAAGTGATTTTCATAATGTTTTTTATACCACTCCTGCAGCGCAATATAAACCACAAATGTCACACTCAAGACAAGAAATATTCCCAAACTAAACCACAAGAAAGGGAACCTTCCCTTAGGGCATTCATCTCCCTCGCAGATTTCCCGAGAATCAATATTAAACTCACCAACTTCTGGAGAAACATAAGCCCCCAAATCCTCAACATTCAAAACTCCAGAAGCCAAGAACTCTATCGTCGCACTACCAGAAACAGGAATAGCTGTCCCCGAGCCAGAAACCTCCCTCTCCCCATAATTCTTCAGGAAAACCAGCTCGCCAAGTGGATAATCAATTATCAAATACGCTCCAGAAGAAGCTTGTTTTTCACTCAAGCTGATTTTAAACTTCGTCGCTATTGCATTAACCCCAGAACTTCCCCAAGAAGATATTTCTTCAAGCTCAACATCTCCTCCATAATGCTTGTCAAACCAATCAATTATCGCAAGCTCCAAAACCTCGCTCTCACTCACTTTCTCCCCACTCAAGAATTCTATGTAAGAAACATCAAAGTTGTTGAATCCTATATTTATCGGTAAAGTTCCAGACCTCATGACACTAACATTTGATGGCACATCTAATCCTAAAAGAGAATCAACAACATCAGAGAAATCCTCTGTTTGGTTTGCCTTGTTAAAATCTTCTTCTATAAGCGACAACGAGGCGTTCAGCTCGTTCAAGCCAAGCTCGCTCTCAATCTCGCTCCTCGCCCACAAAGGAAAGCCCCCCATCTGCTTTTTCACGTCACTAATTGATTTCCTATACTCCTGAATTGTAAGATTCGCAGAAACCTCTGCGTTATTAACTGCAATTATGAAACTTCTTCTTGAACTCTCATTTCCTTTCCCTTTCACATCAACCACAATCTCAAAACTTCCCCTATCTGTATAAGTATGCCTTGCAATTTCTCCCTCAAAACTCTCTTTGCTTCCGTCTCCAAAATCCCAGGTTGAACTGCTGACATTTTTCGCGCTCACAATTCTCAATATTGCTTCCCTCCCAACAAGAACAAACTTCGGCCTTATATTAAAATCAAAACTCTCGCTCACATTAATGCTCTCATTGAAAACAGCTTTTCCGTCAATATATAAAACAAACTCCTCTTCGTCTTTCAAGAAAAAATTCGCTTTACCAATATCCAAACTCAAATTCCCAGACTTTATCTTTGTTCCATTATAATAAAAATCACTTCCCGCATCCATATCATTATCTCGCAAGAAATCTTTCAGCAAAACACTTCCTTCGAGATTGCTCGTCAGCACAGAAAAATTATTCTCTTGATCAAAGCTTATCCTAAAGTCTCCTCTCACCCTCTCTCCGGAGAAATAACTCTTCTCAATTCTATTGCTCTCATAAACAAACGCAGAGGTTAAACTAATCGCTCCCACTGCAAAAACTAAAAGCAAAAGCACAACACCTTCTTTTCTCATGAATGTTTTTCCTTTCTTCTCCCAAACATTAGAAGATACAATATCGTGATTGCAGTCAAGCTCAGAACAAACTGCGTGCCTCCAAAGAAAGGCAGCTGCACGACAGCTCTGCCGCATCTTATTTGTTTTTCTTCAGCTACACATTGCCCAGCAGGCGGATTAGAAATCGGCGCGACAGCAGTACTAACTCTTCTAAAGCCGTCAATGCAGTCTCCAAACTCAACATTATGAATTATACATTCCCATCCATCTCCGCCATTATCTATATCAATGTCATCGCAATCAGGACCATCATTTACCTGCTTGTCAAGAGCGCATTGTCCTCCCCCATCCTCAATCCAGATACAACTGCATTCAATTGTACAGCTGTTAATATCTGCAGTTCCACAATTGTCATAATTTGAGTCATAAGGATCAAAATCAAAATTGCTATTGCAACTTTCTTCAGTAGTAAATAATGCACATCCTCTAACATTGCTATCAATCCTGCTCTCTGGCGAGACAAATAAAACATCACTTTCATCATCAGCCACCCCCGACTGGCTCGCAGAAGCAGTTATGTATAATTCAGCGTGTTCATCATCAAACTCATCGTTGCCGTTGTCATCAGCCAAGCCATTCGCTTTTATAACCTCTGCCTGCTGAATTATCCAGGTAACGCTTGCCAGCCCATTTGCATCAATTGGCACTGCGTTAAAGCTTCTTATATTCTCATCTGCATCAAGAACTCCCTCATCAAAATCCTGAATAAGAAAGTCTATCGTTGTTCCAGGAACAAGCCCATTAGTTTTCGCGCTTACTTCGACTCTATCATCAACAAAGGCAAGTCGATTAGGATCAGTTATTCTCACTCCGGTTTCATTAGCCCAATAAGCGTCAAGTGGCTGGATGCACTGCCCTGCGTCATTACAAGTTCCGCCAGTCCCGCACTCTCCTGTTCTAGGAGTATTGCTGCACCCGCTCGAAGGACTGCAAGAATCAGTCGTGCATTCATTCCCATCACTGCAGCTTATTGTAGTATACGAACACTGCCCAGTTGCCAAGTTGCAAGAATTAGCCGTGCATTGATTATTATCATTACAATCAGCATCTCTCTGGCATTTGCAGAATCCTCCCTGACAAGTCCCAAAACTGCAGACAGCCCCATCGCTCTTTGGCGTAAAAACACATTCACTAACAGGATCGCAAGAATTAGTTGTACATTCATTATTATCCTCACAAGTCAAAGGAGAGCCAGTACATCCAATTATAGGATCACACGTATCAACAGTACACACATTCCCATTATTACAAGTAAGAGGAGTCCCCGGCTGGCATTCCCCAGTTGCCAGATTACAAGTTGATAAGCCATCACATTTATTATTGTTTTCACAATCAGCGTCGTTAGCACAACCAGTAGTAGGAACACAAGAACCGCTCTGGCAAGTCCCTGTCCCAGCACCACAAGATATTCCATCACTTACAGAATTGAAAGTGCATCCAATTACAGGGTCGCAAGAATTAGTTGTACATTCATTATTATCCTCACAAGTCAAAAGAGTCCCTTGCTGGCAAACTCCTCCAACACACGTCTCAATCCCATCACATTTATTATTATTGCTGCATCCAGTTGCCGGACACGAAACCGCTTTGTTAACAGAAAGAATTCCATTAGTAAGTTCCTTACTGCTTATTTTTTTACTTGTATCTGAAACCAGCTCAGCAATAAAGTAATAATCTCGTGCATCATTTCCAATATCGTCATCACCAGAATAAGTCCACTTAGCAATCCAGTTTCTTGAAGGATAATAATCAACTAACACCTCAACAAAATCATCAAATAAAGGATCCTTTTCATATATGTTAAAGTTTATTCTTTCTCCTCCGCAATTATTTCCAACAGCAGTCATAGTGACGGTTGTTCCCTCTACAACATTTGTAAGATGCCAATGAGCATTCGTAAGAGTGCACGGCTGCGTTGTATCAACACACTGCCCACTTCTACACTCCATATTCCCAGTATTGCATCCTGGCTGAGGCCCATCAGCAAGTGGCGTATTTACACACCCGTTAGTGCAAGAAGCCGTCTGGCAAACAGGAGCAGCAGGGCAAGCCGAATTATCAAGAGTGCAACTTTCTTCTCCAGCACTGCAAATTCCATCTCCACAAGTAGGCGGGAGAGCAGAACAAGCTCCTCCAGTACAACTTTGTCCAGCAGGGCAAGCAGCAACACTGCTCCATTCCAGACACGAATCAGCATCATAATTCCCACATATTCTAAATCCGTTTCCAGAACACTCTCTGGCTCCAGAAGCACCACATTCATTATTGCAGCTTACAATTCCAGCAAAAGCACTACTACAGCAAATTCTTTGAGAATATGCGCTCGCCCCAGCAATAGCCAAATGCGCATTAGTCGTCCCGCTCAATCTCAAAACCTCAACCTCCCCAGCAGAGCAAGCTGCATTTCGCAAAGTGCAAACCAAGTCCCCATAATAAACTCCTGTCCCATAATTAGTTCCCGCAGGCCCTTCAGCATGCGCATTACTTGCTCCACTTAACTTTAAGACAACATTATTTCCAACTTGGCTGTGGTAAAAAGGGCCTCCATATTCTTTGCCAAATAAAGTGTTGTAACAAATCTCAACACCATAACCTCCGCCACTATTCCAAGTCTCTCCATGCACATTACTCGCCCCGCTCAATCTAATAATCAATTGATTATCATTCGCAAGTCCGCAGGCAGGACCCGCGCTCACTCCCCCAATCCCCATTAACATCACCGTCAAAAACAAGCCAGCAAATACCAACCTCTTCATACCTTTCATAGAAAAACCAACTTTATAAAAGTTATTAGATTTAATCATACATCACCGCCACAAAAATATCTT
>CAYIAU010000002.1:0-20092 GCA_964361465.1 Candidatus Woesearchaeota archaeon | reverse complement strand
CCGCCTGTTGTTATGTCTCTTAAGCCGGGAAGATTTCTTGTCCTGATTCTTACTGCGAGGAATACTATAATTGCAAGTAGAATGTAGTAGAGCCAATTATTATTGTTTTTAATGGCTTTCAAAATTTTTTCTTTTCTTGCTTCCAGAACTTTTTCTTGGGGAAGCGCGATTGCTCCTTTTTTGTCTTCTTCAAAATCCTGAATCCTTTTCATATCCTTTTCAGTTTCTTGCTCTTTTTGGATACCTGAGTTTAATTCTTCCATTGCTCACCTTTTGAGTGTGATGCTAAACATAAATTATTGACAAAGGAGTGTATAACGCAGAACATAAATGTTTAGTTTATCCTTTATGTTCCGCGAATATGCCTAAAGTCTTCATCGTAAAATTGAATGACTTTAGGCATATATAAGGATTGTTGTTTGAAGAGAAAAACTTATAAAGAGATTTATAATTTGTTTGTTAGAGAAAAGATGGTAAGAAATTTCGTTGCAGTGGTTGAAGAGTTCTTTAAGACTCAGCCGGTTCAAGTAAGCATTCCGCATTTAATATTTGCGATGGTATTATCAGTTATTCTTGCATTTATTTTGGGAAAGCTGTATATTCGCTATGGGAAAGCGCTTTCCAACAGAAAGAGGTTTGCTGATAACTTTATTATTTTAACTGCTACTACGACTTTGGTAATAACAGTTATTAAGTCCTCGCTTGCTCTTTCTTTGGGATTGGTTGGAGCATTATCAATAGTGAGATTCAGAGCTGCGATAAAAGAGCCGGAGGAAATTGTTTTCTTGTTTCTTGCCATTGCTATTGGGCTTGGCTTGGGGGCAAATCAGTTTTCAGTAACTTTAATTTCATTTGCTATTATAGGAGTAATAATCTGGGGCAGGCATTTTTACTACAAGAAAGAGTCTGAGCATAATTTATATTTGACAATAGGGGGAAAGACATCCAAAGCTTTGACGCTTAAGAATGTTGTTGATATATTAAGGAGACATTGCAAGTCTGTTCATTTGAAGAGATTTGATCATACAGGAGATGGAATCATTGAAGCTTCATTTATTGTAGATTTGGAGTCCTTTGAAAGTCTTGAGAGAGTGAAAAGCGAGCTGCACAAGCTCTCTGATGCCCTTGCAATAACTTATATTGATAAAGAGGGAAGTGGTTAAGATGGAGATAAAGAGAAGCGAGGGAGAAAAAAGTAAAGGGGAGATTTATAAAATGAATAAAGATTGGTATAGGGGAGTAGTCCATAGAATGTTTGGGAAGTTTGGTTATGTGATTAGGAAAGATATGCCAAGAGGTTCAACTGAAGTTGCTATGGAGGTTTTTGGTAATAAAGAGGTTAATGTGTGTGAAGTTGGGGTGTTAGAAGGAAATAATGTAAGGAATATCTTAGAAAATCTTAATGTGAAGAAGATATATCTGATTGATCCCTATAATGGTTATATTCAGGAAGAAGATAAGATTAATGTAGGTATAAAATTTATGGAGAAAGTTAAAAGGAAGATGATAAAAAATTTAGAGAGCTATAAAGATAAAATAGTCCTTATTGAAGAAGATTCTTTTAAGGCTGTTAAAAGATTACCTGATGATATTGATTTTATTTATCTTGACGCTAATCACGATTATTATTATATAAAAAAGGAATTTGAATTATATTGGAGTAAGTTAAAGAAAGGAGGAATACTTGCTGGACATGATAATAATTTGTTATCGGTTTCAAAAGCAGCTCTTGAGTTTTCAAAAGAGAGGGATTTGAATTTAGAATTTAAAATATTTGATTGGATAATAAGAAAAGATTAATATGATAGATATTGACAAAGAAGGAAGTGGTTGAATATGGAGATAAAGAAGGGCGAGGAAGAAGTTCCCAAACCATTGCGTGCGACTTTGGGAATATTGAAGAGGGGCTTGTTTAGTAGGCGTATAAGGTTTATAACACTCGCGCTTGTTATTGCTTTGTTTTTTCTTATTGGGAGTCTTTCAGGGTTTTTAATAAGCGGTTTTTTTGGAAGTTTAGATTCGCCTTCGCAAAGAGCTATAACTCTCCTTCACTTTTTAGGATTTGATAATTTAAGAGCAATAAAGAAGAATATTAAATCAATATTGGCCGAGAATGTTAAGATACCCATAAATTATATATTAGGGCAGTTCTCAAATCCAGAGAAGATTTATATTGACATTGCTTTCAAGGATTATGAACAAATTGCTGACAAGAGACAGGAAGCTTTGGAAAGGGGAGTGATTATTTCCTCTGGAGAAGATTTTGTTCCTGCTAAGATAACTTATGATAATCAGCAGTATGATGCCAAAATTAGATTGAAAGGGCATTGGCTTGATCATTTGGAAGGAGACAAGTGGTCTTTTAGGATAGAACTGAAAAACGACAGCACTATTCTTGGAATGAAAACTTTTTCCTTGCAAGACCCTAATAGAAGGGAGGGAGTGAATGAATTTTTTTATGTCTCTGCGCTTAAAGAAGAGGATGTTTTATCAGTAAGATACAAATTCGTTGAGGTGATAATAAATGGGGAGAAGAAGGGAATTTATGCTTTAGAAGAATATTTTGGGAAAGAATTGATTGAGTATAATAATAGGAGAGAGGGAGTTATCCTGAAGTTTGAAGATAACTTAGCATGGATGGAGATAGTGAGAGATATAGATAATTTTGTTTTCACTAGAGAGAAAGATAATGAATGGTTTTATCAGAGCACGATACTTCCTGAAGAAAATAAGGTCTTGGAGGATCCTTTGTTAGCGGAGGAGTTTGAGCGGGCGAGAAATATGTTGGAGAGTTTCCGAGAAGGAGAACTGGAAACACATGAGGTTTTTGATATTGATAAACTTGCGAAATATTTTGCAGTGGCGACGGTTCTTGGCGGGCATCATTCTGCTAGCTGGGGGAATTTACGATATTATTATAATCCTGTCACTTCTCTTTTAGAGCCGATTGGATATGACGCTGGAATAGGGGCTACTGATTATGTTGGTATTAAAGACTATTCCCCTAGCTGTATTATTATGGAGACGAATGATTGCTCTTTGACAAGCAATGATTATTTTGAGTTGTTCTTCAGAGACGAGATATTCTTCAGAAGATATGTTGAGGAGTTGGAGAGAGTTTCTGAGAAGAGTTATCTTGACGAGCTGTTCTCAAAGGTTGAGGGAGATATAAAATCTAACTTGAAAATCATTCATAAAGAGAAACCATACAAACATTTCTTTAAGAATAGCTTTTATGAAAACCAAGCTGTGCTAAAGAAAGCTCTTAGTCCTATAAGAGGAGTTAATGCTTACTTCCAGAATTATGATGCTGAGAAAGGGAGCGTTACTTTGTCTATTGGGAA
Source organism: Candidatus Woesearchaeota archaeon (assembly GCA_964361465.1). GTDB lineage: Archaea > Nanobdellota > Nanobdellia > Pacearchaeales > GW2011-AR1 > CAYIAU01. The sequence continues at coordinate 16,748 of CAYIAU010000002.1, read as the reverse complement.
CATACACAATATGCCAATAGAGATAAAGGAAGTTGTTTTTAATGACACTTTAGCGTTTGAGCCTTCACAGAAAATAATACTACAGAGAAAGCTGGATTCTGGCAAAGTGTCATATGGAGAAGCAGAATTTTTAATTCCTAATGGATTTGTTTGGAGAACTGAATATGCTCAGTATTTGAAAGTTAATTATGGTGTTCTTGGAGCTAGTAACTTTATTTCAGAGGAAGTCATACCTTTGGAGAGAGCAGAGAGCGGCTTTTCAAACAGAAGTGGAGCCATAAGAAATCCGAACATTGAAGAATTTGATTTTATAGAGGTCATACCAGAGGAAAAAATAATATCGATAAAGAAGGGCTCTTGGGAATTAAATAAGAGCTTGATAATACCTCAAGGTTTCATGGTTATTGCTACTGGGGGGACGAGTTTTGATTTGCGAGAGGGAGCTTCAATTATCTCTTATTCTCCTTTTCAGATGATTGGAGATAAAAACAACAAGATTGTTTTTAATTCTGCGGATTCAAGTGGGCAAGGGATAGCTGTTTTAAGCGCTAACAAAAGCTCTTATCTCACTAATGTGATATTTGACAACTTGGCTAATCCGTCGCAAAATGGCTGGGAGCTGACTGGAGCAGTTACCTTTTACGAGTCGCCTGTTGTTTTTGATGATGTGGTTTTCTCAAATACCCGTGCTGAGGATGCGTTAAATATAATTCGCTCAAGTTTTAGCATTAAGGAAAGTTTATTTGAAAATACATTTTCTGACTGCTTGGATAGTGATTTTGCCGAGGGAGAAGTGATTAGGAGTGACTTTAACAATTGTGGAGGCGACGCCTTAGACTTCTCTGGAAGCGCTGTTGAGATTAATAATGTGAAGGCGATTAATCCTGGGGATAAGGGGATAAGTGCTGGAGAGAAGAGCGTGATTGATGTAATTGATATGAAAGTAGAGGGAGGGTATATTTGCGTTGCCAGCAAGGACAATTCAGAAGTTAGCATTGATGACTTTAGAGGAATAGGATGCGAGTATGGAATTGCTGTTTATCAGAAGAAGCCGGAGTTTGGGCCTTCGTTTGCTCTAGCTGGGAAAGCAAAGATTAATGCTTCGCTGTCAAATTACTTAATAGAAGAGGGCTCTAGTGTTTTTGCTGAAAATAATCTAATCAAGGGAAAAGAGAAGAATGTTTATCTAATGCTTTATGAAGGAGGAGAGGAATAGTGCTGGACATAGGATTAGCAAATCTTGTAGATTTAAGATATGAAAAGAAGTTTGTTATTTCAAATTTGAGCTGCGGCGAGATAGAGAGTATAATCAAGCACAATCCTGCAATGTTCTTAGAGTTGTATCCAAAAAGAGAAGTCAGCAATATTTACCTTGACTATCTTGGAATGGATAATTTTCAGGACAGTGTAAACGGCATTTCTCAAAGATTGAAAATTAGAATCAGATGGTATGGAGAGGTTTTTGGCGAGATAAAAAAGCCAATTTTGGAGTTAAAGATAAAGAGAGATGAAATAGGAAAAAAGCTTTTATTTCCCTTAGCTCCTTTTAAATTGGATAGAAATTTTTCTGCTGAGTTATTGGGAGAGGTTTTTGAGAAGTCAAATCTTCCTGGATGGTTATCGCATAGATTGAAATTATTGTCTCCGACTTTACTAAATCACTACACTAGAAAATATTTTACTTCTGCTGATAAAAAAGTCAGAATCACGTTTGACTTTAATCTCTGGTTTGTCAAGATTGGAAGAAGAAATAATCTTTTCAAAAGAGTTGAGTTTGACAAGGAGAATAAGATAATTGAACTGAAATATTCTGATAAAGATGGAGATAGAGTCAGCCAAATAACCAATCATTTTCCATTTAGATTGTCGCGAAGTTCAAAATATGTAATGGGAATTAACCTACTTGAGTTTTAATTCTGTATTTAGAAGAGAAGCGGAGTTATGAACACTTCAATCAGCGCGGCTACGAACAATATCACGACTGCGAGGATTATAAGGTTTAGGGAATCGTGGAGGACCTGCCAGAATTTTTCAGTTCCGGTTTCGTGTCTGATGACTGCGATGGAGACTATGCCTCCGGCTAGCGCGACGATGAAGTAAGAGGCGATTTCTGGAATTCCGTGAATCATAAACCTTAACAAGCCAAGCGGGATAGAGCTTAATTTTGAGTTAGTGAAAATTCCGACTCCTGCGGCGATGACAGAAGCGTTCCAGGCGAGGATGAATATGACTCCGGCGCCGAAGACTAAAGAGAATATCAGAGTGAATAGGAGAACGTAGATATTATTGGTGAAAATCAGGAAGAGGCGCTCCTTGTTTGTTAGGAAAGGGATTGTTGTTGTGACATCTTTAACGCCGTACTGCTTGACGCAGGAATCAAATGCGGCGGGGCGATTTATGAGGCAATAGGTTTCAATCTGCGCGCGGAAACTTTCTGTGGAGGATAGGACAGCGTACCAGAAAGAAAGCGCGACGACAAAGCCAAGGAAAAGCCACATAAATGCGTAAATCGCTTTCTTGTGCTCGTTTAGGAGTGCTAATGTCCCGAGTCCTTGAGTTGTTTTTTTCTCTTCCAGTTTAAGAGTGTAATAAACAAAAGGCATTGAGAACATAACAGTGAATGTTACCACTAAAATTCCGGAGTATCTTGAGAGCACTGCGTCCTGCGAGAAAATCCAGTTCACGAGCAGGATTGATATTGAGGCGTAGAAAATCCCCACGAAAAACAGCTCCCAAGGACGCCTTTCGGCCTTTCTTGGATTCATCAGCATTTCTAACATATTAATTCCCTTTTTATGAGTTGTGAAGAGTGAAGAGCTTATATATTTTTGGATGAGCTGTTGTTTTTTTCTATCAACTCTATGATTGAGCTAAGTTCTGAGTGAAGCGCTTCTCTTTGAGACAAGAGATAGGACTTTGCCTCCTGGAATTTTTTGAGCTGCTCTTTTATTAACTGGGATGTTTGCTCTGGCGTTTTCTTGAGTGCGACGCCTGCGCCGACTTGCACCAAGAGATTTTTGTCTTCCAGTTTTGTCTTTAGATAAATTCCTTTTCCCAGCGAGGAGTATAAAGAGTTTTCTTTTGAGCTTTCAATTTGGGCTATGCTGTCTAGCAGATGTTTCAATTCTAAAATCTGCGCTTCAATCATTTCAAGATTTTGCTCTATCTCGCGAGAATGCTGTTCAAGCATTGACGCCCTGAGAAATGTCTGCTGTTCCATTTTTTTATCTGAACAGGGAGAGTTATAAATGTTTTTGTTTTATGCCAAGATTGATGTACAAGAAAACTGCGGACTTCAGTCCGCAGATGAATTGCAATCTTGGACATCCAGAAGTCCAAACGTAGGCCACAAAGACTTCTTGATTGCCCAGACTTCCAGAGTTTCCATAAATAATTTTTCTCTTTCCAATGTGGTTTTCTTTAGGTTTAGGGAGCTTAATAATTTTGTAATTCTTTTTCTGGGAGTTAGAGAGGATATTACTAAAAGAATTGCTCCTTCGGGGGCGAGGTGTTTTTTTGCTTGGTTTAGGAAGCGGAGTATGAGCTCGTCGCCTTTTTTGCCACCTGTTGTTGAGAGCTTGGAGTCTTTTGGCTCGCGTTTGTCGTCGGGAAGATAGGGAGGATTGAAGGCGATTATGTCAAATTTGTCTTTGATGTTTTCAAAAAGGTCTGAACTTATTGCGTTGAGTTTTTTTGACTTTAGAAGTTTAATAGATTCTGGAGATATGTCTGCGGCTAAGACAAAAGATGCGCCTGACTTGAGAGCTGTTTCTGATTGGATTCCAGAGCCGGCTCCTATATCTAGAAAAGATCTGCCTCTTGCGAATTTTTTTACTGCTTTTTCAAGAAGATAAGAGTCATTAGAAAGCTTGTAAATCATTTTATGATGAAAAAAGAGATAATATTTTGTCGCTGAAGAATATTGAAGTTATTATTCCTGCTATTAAAAGGATGAGAATTATTATTAAAATTATGAGAAGGATAGTTTTCTTGCTGCTTTTTTTTGGGAGAGAATATTGAGAAGGTTTAATTTCTTGAGGGGGAGTTGACGGCGGTTCTTCTGGGCTTTCCTGCTTTGGAAAATTGAAATGAGTTGCGCTCATTATTGAGACTGCGCCGTGCGTGAGTGAAGAGGCGGCTTGGCGGACTTCTGCTGGATTGTAGCCGGCGTTGATGAAAGATGCCATAGCATCCTCTAATTTTTCTCCTCTTTCAACTGCGTTTTTCAAGCCTGCTTCTATTTCGTCTCTCATCTTAACTCAAGTTTTGACAAGTTCTGCATCAAATGAACTGTTTTGTTGAGCTTGTAGCCCATCTCTTCCGCAAGTTTTGCTCCGGCTGTTGTTTTCTTCAAGTCGCCGTGAGAGGGGATGATGTGTTCTGGAGAAGTGAGTTTTATCAAATCCCTTAAATCTTCCCTGCCGCCGTGTCCTGAAACATGGACATTATCAAATATTCTCACCTTGTATTTTTTCAGCCGCCTTTCCAACTGCTCCTTGCTCAGCTCATTTGTCGGCGTTGGAATGGTTTTTGACGAGAATATAATATGGTCGTCATTAGATAAAGTTAACGGCAGTTCGCTTCGGGATATTCTGTCGAGAATTGAGCCGGGCTCGCCTTGATGTCCTGTGCAGACAACTAGATACTTGTTTTTGTTTTTGTTTATTCTCTTGAGCTCTTTTTCCAACTGGCGCCTGAAAGTGAATAATCTGATTTGGTTTTTGAAGGGACATTGTCCGATGTTTTTCGCTGCGGTGACGTATTTGTTCAGAGAGCGGCCGAGAAAGACAACTTCCCTGTTTAATCTGCGACCGAATTCTGTTATTGATTTTAGGCGCGCGATGTGTGAGGAGAAAGTTGTGACGAGCATTCCTGAATTTCTGTTCTCGGTTGTGAAAAAGACATCTTCTAATAGTCCTCTGGCGATTTTTTCAGAGGGGGTTTTTCTGTCGTCGGGAGCGTAAAGGCAGTCAACTATCAGTGCTTTAATTCCGATTTTTGATAATTGCTTCAGGCGCTGATAGTTTGGCTTGTCGCCGAGGACAGGCGAGTTGTCTAACTTGTAGTCGTTTGCGTAGAGGATGATGCCGTGCGGAGTATGAACCGCGATGACTGAGCTTTGGATTGTTGAGTGAGTCATATTTATGAATTCCACTTTGTAGGATTTTTTTCCTCTGACTATGAAGGAGGAGTTTAATTTGACTGAGAAGATTCTGTTATTGACGCCGAGGTTGTTGTCTGCCATTATTATTTTTAGGACTTCTGTTGTGAAAGGTGTTCCGATTATTGGCGCTTTGTATCTGCCTGCGTTGTAAGGGATTGCTCCTATATGGTCAAGATGTGCGTGCGAGGGCATTATTGCGCGGACTTTGTGAGCAAGAGATTCCTTTTCGAGGTAAGTGTCTTCTGGGAGCGCTCCTAATTCTCTCATTCCTTTTTCTGTTGGGATGCGCTCTTTTTCTGTGACGCCGACGATTGCGGGAAGAAACAAGCCGTCGTCAAATATTAGAACGTCGTCGCCGATTTCCAGGGCAGTCATATTTTTTCCTACTTCGTTGTAGCCGCCGATTGCGTGGAGCTTCATATTCATAAGAAGGGAAAGAAAAATTAGTTTAAATATGTTATTGGGGAAGATAATTAGAGATTATTATCTATGATACATTCACCTTTCACTTACAGAGATTTTCAGTCTCTATCCTTATAATTTTTATGAACCCTCGTAAAAATCTCCATCTTTTAAAATAGAGTAATTTTCTGGAGATTTCTCCGGGTCTCACCAAACCCAAACAAACCAGCGGGGTTTGGTGATTTATAAAGCAATGCATGAGATTTTTGTGATTAGGAAACTAAAAATTCCCAGTTTGCTTCAAGTGGTTGGTTATTTATGTCTAGTAGAAATTCTCCTGTGCTATTTGTCAGAGAGGTGTAAACTCTGAATGCTCCTGTCTCGTTTATTGTTGCGTTTAAAGGATTGAATATTTGGTCTAGCTTGATTAATCCTGCTGCGGGGAGAGTTATTTCCTGAGCATAAACTTCTTGATAGTCAACCCATTGTGATAATTGTGAGCGCTGGGTTTTAATTTTCAGGGTTGCTATTACTTCGGTGTTTTCGTTGTTGACGATTTTTGATTGGGGGCGGGGAATGAATGGCTGAGTGTTTGTAATAGAAGCTAATGCGTTAATCCTTCCTGTTCCCACTTCGTTCTCTGAGTAAGGAAGAGGTATTGTTGTGTTTTTGATAATTTGTTTTACTTCATCTGGAGTTAGCTGAGGGTTTTTCTGCAATAACAATGCGGCTTGTCCTGAGACGTGCGGCGCTGAAGCAGAAGTTCCTGAAAGGACGACATGGGCGTTGTCAGAAAGGCAAGTTGTTGTGACTTCTGGGAATGCGCCGATTTGGCGGGCAGCGCAGATATTGACGCCTGGAGCGACTACGTCTGGTTTCATTATTATTTCTCCGCTTATGTTTACAGGACCTCTTGAACTGAATCCTGCTAAAACATCGTTTTTGTTTGTTGCGCCGATGGTTATTGCTTTTCTTGCTGTTCCGGGAGACATAATTGTTTCATTTCCTCTTTTTGGGCATTGGGATGCGCTTCCTGATGGGCCGCAATTTCCTGCTGAAACTGAGACGACAACTCCGGCGTCAACTGCGTTATCTACTGATTGCGAGAGAAAGTCATCAGGGCCGCAGGATGAGTCGTAGTTTAGACAAGGAGCTCCTAAGCTCATACTTATTATATCTGCTCCGTCTGTTAGTGCCTGCTCTATTCCGGCGACGATATAAATTTCGAATCCGACCCCATTATCGTTCAAGACTTTGTAAGCGAGGATATTTGCATCGGGGGCGACGCCGTTTAGCGCTCCGTTTCCTGCAGCAATTGAGGCAACATAAGTTCCGTGTCCGTTGTCGTCTATTGGATTATTGTCGTTGTTTACGAAGTCGTATCCTCCCAACACTTTGCATCCTGCTCCGAAGCAGCCACCTAAATCGCTGTGATTGTAATCAACTCCTGTGTCTATTATTGCAATTTTAATTCCTTCTCCTGTTAAGCAGGGGAGTTCTGAGGAAGAGCATTGAGAGCCTTGCGCGTCTAATTGCCAGACGTAGTCGGCGTTGATTAGCGGGATTGAGTCGTCTAAAGTTGCATAGACTTCAAGGTTGGGGTAAACATTTTCTACTTCTGGGAGTTTTGCAATTTCTGCTGACTCTTGCGCTGATATGTTTAATGCAAAGCCGTTGAATACTTCTTGAAACTCGTATAGAAATACTTCATCTTCTAAAGAGCTGGAGAATTTATCTTTTATTTTTTGTCTTGTGATTGCGTGCTCGTTGAGCAATTTTTCCCTATGCTTTTTAACTTCTGATGGGACATCTGCAGACTTTAATGAAAAGAATTTTTGGAGGAGAAGTGTGCTCACTAAAGGGTTTTCTTTTATGAATTGTTCGTTTTCTGCTGCTTTTTTCTCCAGTTCTTTTTTCTGGACCAGAATTGGTTTTTCTTTTAGTTTTATTATGTATCCTTGTGGAGTTTGTTTTGTAGAATGTGAAAAGGAAGCAATTTCCTCGTCGGGGTCTGGGGGATCTGTGAGTTGTATTGGCTCGCCTATGTTGTAATTGTCTTTTAGCGTTGCTATTGAGATTGAGAGATTGAATATTGAGAGTGGTTCTGTTCTTTCTTGGAAAAGAGATTGTATTTCTTCTGGAGAGAGGACTTTATTGTAAACTCTTACTTCGTCTATTGAGCCGTCGAAATAACTCCCGGTGATTGATTCTTGGGAGCCGATTGTTAAAGGAGATTGGGAAGTGGGGACTGCTTTTGAGCAAGAGCCGGAGTATATTTGAGCGCTGTCTAAATAAATTTTGCCTGTGACTCCATTGTAAGTGCCTACTATTTGATGCCATTCTGCGTCAGAGATGTCTGGGTTTGGGTCTGAGGCTATTGAGTTTATGAAATTGCAGAATGCTTTTGCTTTTCCGAACTGGAATAATATATCTCGGTCTGATGCGAGCCATAGCCCGTAGTTTCTTTCTGTGGTGCCTTTTCCGATGATTCGCGCCCATTGGACTGGAGCTGAGTCAATTTTAATCCAGGCTTGGACGCTTTGCTCAGTGCCTAAGCGCAAATCAGCTGAGTCGTTTATTGTTACTGAATCGTCTATGCCGTTGAACTTTAGAGCTTTTCCGATTGCGCCGTTGATGAATTGCGGGGCGCCTTCGATTACGCCGTCGTGGCTGTTTCCTGATTGGTCTTGAACATTGTTTTCAAAATTGTACTGTGCGACAATACCTTGTGTTGATTCAATGGTGCAGTCTGGGGCGCAGCCATCTCCGCCGAGAGTGTTTCCGTCGTCGCACTGCTCGTTGCCGTTTATGATTGTATCGCCGCAGAATTCTGTGGATGTGCAAAGGTCAAAGCCGGAGCAGTCTGAGAGGCAGTTTTGCGCTCCTGAATATCCGCCTTGAGCTGTGCATATTTGAGTATTGCCGTCGCATATCTCTCCTATTTCAGTAATGTTGTTTCCGCAAGTTGATGAGGGCTCGTTGTATAATTGCAGAACTTCTTCTGCTGATAGGACTCGGTTGTAAATTCTTACTTCATCAATTTTTCCAGTGAAGTGCCTGTTATTTGAGAGCTCTGAGTCTTTTCCTATTCTTAAAACTCCTGTGTCGTCGTTTAGAGCGCCTGAGGGAGCTGTGTTTAGAACTGGGGCGGCTGCGTTCTTGTATCCTTTAATTGTTTCTCCGTCGTAGGTTATTACAATGTGCTGCCACTCGTTGTTTGTGTAGGAAAGATCAACTTTGTGCCACTTAGTTACGTAAAGCCAGTGGTTCATTGTTGTTGAAGAGACAGAGGCGAATGTGTAGCTTCCTATGTTTTGGGAATTGCGTTTTGATATTGTGTTTTGAGTGCCTTCTCCGAGTGTAGAAGGATTGAGCCAGTATGATATTGATATTTGTGCTGGAGTTAGAGAGATTGCGTCTGGAACTTCTACGTAGTCGTCTATTCCGTCAAAACTTATTGAGTTTCCGATTGCTCCGGAGACGAATTGCGGGGCGCCTCCAATCACGCCATCGTGGCTGTTTCCTGATTGGTCTTGGGTATTGTTTTCAAAATTATAGTAAGCTATTAGACCATCTGTTAGTATTGTGTTTCCTGTTATTCCTCCATTGAGATTTCCGAGCCAAGAGGGAGAGGCATAAGCAGAAACCAAACCGGCGAGCAGGAGGGTTGTAATTAGAAAGAGGGAGGTTATATTTTTATTTCTCATTGTTGTTATAGAAAATATTGGTTTAAATAGATTTCTTTAGTGGCAGGAAAGTATAAATAGTTTTCACAACATTTTTTTATATGGTAAAGAAGATTGACGAGTTTGACAGCCATAGGAATCATAGGAAGCACAGGAATGTTTTGTATGGGCTAGTGCTTATTTTGATTGTGTTTCAAACGGTTTCTTTTGTTGTGTTGAGCTTGCAGGTAACGAGGTTGAATGCTGAGTTTGACACTGGAATTAGTGAAGTAGAGAAGGAGTTTAGGGACGAGATTGATTCTTATAACGCTATTTATCAGAGCGAGTTTGAGGCGATTACGAATGCTTTGCAAGAGCAGGAGAGCAGTTTTAATAAGGAGCTAAAGTTTCTAAAATCTGCGTCTGAGGATTTTTCAGGAATTATAAACGACGCTGTGAAGAGTGTTGTGAGCGTTGCGAGCGAGAGGTCTGCGGGGACGGGTTTTATTATTGATGAGAAAGGATTTATTGTCACGAATTATCATGTTATACAGGGAGGGAGTAATATTAGAGTCTTGACTTACGAAAAGAAAGTTTTGGATGCTGAAGTCGTCGGGTTTGACAGCTTTAGAGATATTGCTTTGCTGAAAATTTCTGGGAGCGGATATGAAAAACTTGAATTGGCTGATTCTGATGAGCTGAGAGTCGGGAACAAAGTTATTGCGATAGGAAATCCTTTGGGTTTGAGTTTCAGCGTCACAGAGGGAATAGTTTCTGCCGTTGATAGAGAGGGGCCGACCGGGCTTGAGGAGTATGTGCAGACAGATGTTTCGCTTAATCCTGGAAATTCAGGGGGGCCGTTAATTGACATTCGGGGAAGAGTAGTTGGGATAAATAATTTTAAGATTGGGGGCGGGGCGGAGGGACTGGGCTTCGCGCTTGAAAGCGACGCGATAAGGGCGGTTGTGAATGAGCTAAGGGCTGTTTGAAATTAATCACCTCGCCCTTTATGGCGAGACATCTTAAAATAAAAATGTTGAGAGAAAAAATTGCTAACCGGAAACTAAGAAAAGAAGTTATAGATATTAATAATTATCCAAAGAAATTAAATATTGGGGACGGCAATTCCTCACTTTGCTTGAAAGCAGAGGTATCCTTGCCGTTGATGCGATGAAAGTCAAACCATCTGCTAGAATGAACAAGAGATACCTTTTGATATCTGGAGAGAGGAAAGAGATAGAGAAGATAATTCTTGATTATATTGGTATTTTGGGATGGGCGAAGGCGACGCCTGTTTTTGTCGGAGGCGAGGGCGGAAAGGTGATATTGTCGGTGAATAGAAAAGAGATTGATAAGGTCAGGGGGGCTTTTGAGCTTGCTGATACAGAGCACAAAAGTAACGATTCTTTTGTCTCTGTCTCCCAAAGCCCAAGAAAGAAGAGAGGGCTTTGTGACGGGAAGACAAGAATTTTGAAAGTTTCTGGAACCCTTAAGGGATTGGGAAAGATTTAATTATCTTATTCGTTTTGTTGATAGATGAAAAAGAGAGGTTGGAGCGGGAAGCGCGGGCAGGGCGTGTTTGGCATGTCTTTCGGAATGATTTTTAGCATAATTCTTATAATATTTATTCTTGCGGCGGCGTTTTTCGTGATAAGGAATTTTTTGAACTTGAGCGAGTGCGCTGACACTGGCTTGTTTTATGACGATTTGCAGAATGAGGTTGATAAAGCTTGGAAGTCAAGTTTTTATCAAGATATCTTTGAAGTTAAATTGCCTTCGCGCATAACTTATGTTTGCTTTGGGGGGCTTGAGAAGGAGACGGCGAGCGCGGGAGAGAGGGAGAAGCGGGATGAGTTGAAGTCTGAGCATGGAAGTAATAGCGATAATGTTTTTTTATATCCTAATTCTAAGGCGTGTGATTCTCGGCTTGCTTCTTATAACTTGACGCACGTTGATATTGAGAAATTTTTCTGCATTCCTGAGAGCGGCGGGAAGTTAAGCGTGAAGCTGGAGAAAGGTAGTTTTGACGCGCTTGTTAAGGTGATGAGATGAAGAATAAAAAAGGATTTGAGTTTAGCTTCGCTTGGTTGTTTGCGATAATTGTTGGGGGAGTGATTTTGTTCCTGGCGATTTTTGCGACGACGCGGCTTGTTCAGACAGAGGAAACGGTTCAGGAGACGACGCTTGGGAGAGAGATAGGAATTTTGTTGAGTCCTGTTGAGACGAACTTGGAGAGCGCTAAGATAGCTAAGATTAGCACGCCGAGCGAGACGAGAATATTAAACGGGTGCGACGAGGGGGGCGATTTTGGAAGGCAGGAAATTAGCATTGGGACGAAGTCGCGCGCTGGCGGAGAGTGGGAGTATCCGGGGGGAGCGAGCAGTTTTTACAACAAATATTTGTTCTCTGCTGACGGAGTTCAAGGAGAAGATTTTGTCGTGATGGCAAAGCCGTTCAAGTTTCCGTTTAAAGTTGCTGATTTGAGCTTCTTGTGGAGTTTTGAAGAGAGGTATTGTTTTGTCGGACCGCCTAATGACATTAAAGAGGAGATTGGCTCTTTAAAGCAGAACGCTAATTTTGACATACGGCTTGACTTGAAGGAGAGAGTTGAGGAGTGCGGGAAAGATAGCAAAATAGTTTGCTTTGACTTGCCGAGCGCGAACAGCGCGTGTGATGTTGTTGTTTCTACTAAAGGCGAGAGTGTTAGGAAAGAGGGAAAGACGATTTATTATTCTGAGTCAATTGAAGACGATAGGGATGATGACAGATATGCTTTATTGTATGGGGCGATTTTTTCTGAGACGGATAATTATGAGTGCCAAGTGAAAAGATTGATGAAGAGGACTTCTGAGCTTTCAGAGATTTATCTTGCGAAAACCGAGTATTTGAGTCAGAGGGGATGTAGTTCAAATTTGGAATTTGAGTTGAGAAGCCTTGGAGCTGGAGCAGTGGAAGTTGATGAGAGCTTGGACTTGAGGAGTCTTGGTATTAGTTTAGAAGGGATAAGGAGGAAGAACAATGGCTTGGCTTGCAGGTTGTTTTAAGATGGGTTTGCAAAAACTTTCTAAGAGGGCGCAGTTGAAGATACAGCAGATGGCGTTTGTTTTAGTTGCGCTTATGATATTTTTCGGGATTGTTCTATTGTTTTATTTTACTATTAGGATTTCTAATTTGGAGGAGAGTGCTTTGGAGTTGAGAGGGGAAGAGGCGCAGGAGCTTGTTCGGAGTTTAGGGGGGGCGCCTGAGTTTGTCTGGGGAGCTTTTGATTGCGCGGGCTGTATTGATTCTGATAAAGTTTTGATGCTGAAAGAGAGTGAGGAGTATAGAGGATTTTGGAAACTTGATTATCTTCAAGTTGAGTTTTTAGGGAGTTTGAGCAAGGAGGAGTGCACGAAGTTTAATTATCCTGAGTGCAGGACTATTACTATAATTGGCTCTGAAGGATTTGGAGATGTTGTTTCGTCTTTTGCGGCTTTGTGCAGGTATGAGAATTACAAGGGAGGGTACACCAGATGCGAGCTTGGGAAAATACATGTTTCTGGGAAGGGGATAAGATGAGAAGGAGAGGGCAGGAGGAAATTGTGGGATTTGTGATGGTTGTTGTGATAGTTGCGATAATTTTTCTTATTCTGCTTGGGATTTTTGTGAGAAGAGGAGATACAGGGACTGAAAGTGAGAGCAGAGATATACAGCTGTTTTTAGAGAGCGTGATGGAGCAGACGAGTGCTTGCGCTGTTGATTATGAGCCTGACTTTTCTGACTTGGGGGAGTTGATAAAGGAATGCCATGAGTTTGGGGAGAGAGCTTGCACTTCTGGAAAAAGAGTGTGCGAGGTTTTGGAGGGGGAGTTAGGGAGAGCTTTGGAGCTTGGATGGAATGTTGTGGCTGAGAGCTATTACAAGGGATATGTGTTTAATGCGAGTTATGTTAGCGGAGAGATTGAGGAAGAGATTATTGTAGTTCAGAAGGGTGAGTGCGGGGCGAGTGTTAGGGGAGGCGAGGTCTTGAGGGATAGTTTTCCTGGCACGATTGTGAGTTCGCTGAAGGTCTGCTTTTAAATATTGAGTTGGATATAGAGAGAGTCAATTGCTAAAGTTGGCTTGAGGCGTTCTCGTTTTCCTGTGTGTTCTGAGACCATATCTATGAAGCCAAACCTTTGAAGGAGCTTGATGTCATCGCTCACTGATTTAAAGTCTCTTTTTAGTATTTTTGCTAATTGGTAGATTGAGCCGGGGTTTTTTGTTTTTATTGTGTGGAGGAGACGGGCTTTTTCGTTGCTTAGTAGTCTTCTTAGTATGGACAAGCCCTCAAAATCATAGTCTTTTTTTTCTCCGGCGAACTTTTTGAAGAAAGTGTTGAATGCTCCGCCTTTATCGACGATAGTTATTTCTCTTGTCTTGAATTTTTGAGCCATTTTTATTGGGTATTTTTAACCTTATATCTATTTTAGGGGTAGGCAGTTTATAAATATTTGTATATATGTTATTTTTAGGTAGATATATAGAGATATACTATTGAAATACCCTATATATGAATTTAGATCGCTGCGGCTTCTCTTTTTAGGATTGGTTAATTGTTTAGTAGTTACATAAGATTTATAAGTAAATTATAAGTGTTCTTCGTGGCTAATGTGTAAGGGTGTAAAAAATGGAGAAAGCTTTTTAAAGCGACTTTATTTAGATGATATAACAGGCGGGTTGCTATTATAAACGCAATCTCCTCTAAGAGGGGTCCTTAGGGACTGCCAATTTTAGATAATCAAAAGGAGGTTAAAAAAATGTTTAACTTTAGAAAAATTGCATCTGTGTTAAGTAGTGCATTGATGGTTGGTTCTACGATGGGACTAGCTGTAGCGGCAAATTACCCTGCGCCTTATGTTCAGGGAGGAGCTGCTGATGTTGCGATAGTCTATGGTTCAAGTGCAGCACTTACTGACCTTGTAGCTGTTACTGATGTCACATCAAATTTGGCATCTGCTCTTGGTTCGCAAACTGCGTCTGGGGGCACGGCAACCACTGGGACAGTTAGTGGGGAAGCGTTTCCATTATTCACTGGCTCATCAAAGGTATATCTTAACTCAACCTTGAAGTCTGTAAGAGAAACTGTAACAGACAGCGAATTGCCAATCTTGTTGGCAGATAGTACATTTGAGGGTGATGTTAGCGCAAAAGTAGAGTACAGACTTACTATGGGACAAAATCCACAGGTAAGTTTTGCAAAGCAACCAACAGATAATGATGACCCTTCAATTGAATTAGATTTAGGTACTACTGCTACAACTCAGTATGTATATAATGCAACAGTTATATTTGATAAGTCGGTTAACTTTACTCATGCTGATTCAACAGGAGAAGATCTAATCTTGTTCGGACAGAAATACAGCGTTAGTGCTGGAACAACTACCTCAAAATTAATCTTGTTCAAATCAGCGCAGAAGGTTTTCCTTGATTCTGTAAACAATCCATCAGAGTCTATTACTGTTGATGGAAAGGAATACACAGTAGAGCTGGTATCTGCTACAGATACTGCTGCGACAGTCAAGATTACTGATAGTGCGGGAAGCAGTGAGCAAAAGGAGATTACAGAGGATACATCAAAGAAAGTCAAAGGTGTTGAAGTTAGTGTTACAAATGCAGATGAATCAACTGCTCTTAACAAGATAACTGCAGAAGTTACTGTTGGGGCGGCAAAATTAACTCTTCAAGATGCTACTGAGATAAAGACTGGATCAGATGATGATATAATTGATGGAACGACTGTAGTTTTCAGGGATGGAAGTGATTCTTCAACAACTTATCCTGGAAATGTAAGCAAGATAATCTTCCAAGTCGCAGCAAAGAGTAGTGATGTGGATGGTGTTGTTCAAGGAGGTTCATTTGTTGATCCTGTGTTTGGCACATTCAAAGTTGACTTCCCTAATGTGAATATCCTTCGGGATAGCACAGTAAGGGAGATGATAAAAGTACAGCCATCTGGAAGTGATAAGATGACTGTTACATTTACTGCGCACGAAGGTGTTGAAACGACAGTTAATTGGGTCAATAACCAGACAAAATCAATAGATGGAGGACAGCAGTTAGCAGACGGCGATGCTGACGATATTATTGTTGCTGAAGGAAAAGTTGCAAATAGGTCTAGTTATGTAGTTATTGGGAACGAGAATAATGGAGGATTATTTGAGATTACTTCGATATCAAATTCTTCTAGTGGTACTGCTTCTGATGACTCTATAACATTGAGAAATGTTATGACGGGTGAATCTGTGACACACAAGGCTTCGGCAGAAGGAAGTATAACGCCTACAATTTTAGGGAATGCTTATACAATTAAGTACTATGGTGCATCTGATGGTGAAAGTAGTGCTAGGCAGGCAACATTTAACTTTGATACTGATAGCACTGGGAATGATGTTGTGTTGTTTCCAACAATTCAGACTTCAAAGGGAGCAAAGCTTGCGTTCTATGAGCCTACTAAGATCAGATGGAATGATTGGCTTGCAGGACCTGCTGACCTTGATGGTTTAAATAATGCATCTAATGTATCAAACTTCAAGTTCCCTGACGGAGATGGCTTTACTTCTATTGCTGCTGCTGGAATAGATGCTCAACCATTTAATGTCACTGTTAATAGTGTTGACATATCTACTGGTGATGCTAATGGAGATAACTCTACATCATTTGCCATTGGAAAACTTAATTACAATGTCTCTAGTACTGGAGTTGCAGGTGAAGTACAAGTTTTCTTAAGAGATGTAGGTGGAGCTAACATTGTTAACCCTGCAATCATCATCTTTGAAGAAAAGGATGATCAGAACAATTATGAAGCATTGATAATTGATACTGACGCTGGTTACGATGGAGGAACAACAGCTGACCTTGGTGTTGCTGATGCAGAGAGGACTTGGGAAAATGACGCTTCTGCTGCACTTGGCAATGAAATTCAGCTTAAGAGCAATACAGACTTATATGAAGATATAAGCTGGTGGGGTTCAATTATCACTTTAGATAAGAGCGACTCCAATGATTTCAAAGTCACGGTAAGCTACCCAGATGAGCAAGTATATGCTAGCTTATATGTTGGAGCTGTGGGCTCCAGTGTTACAGGAGGGGCTACAACTGGCGCGAAAGTTAAGGAGCTCGGAAGTGTTGCGGTTTCTGACAATGAATTAAGCTCTGTAAGTGGAAAGAACTTGATTGTTGTTGGAGGAAGTTGTGTCAACTCTGTCGCGGCTACTTTGCTGGGAAGTTCCTCACCTTTGTGTGGAGCTGACTGGGAGTCAAAGACTGGTGTTGGATCTGGCAATTTCTTGATTGAGACCTTCTCAAGAACAGGCGACAAAGTCGCTACACTTGTTGCAGGTTACAATGCAGGAGATACAACTAGTGCTGTCAAGTATTTGACGACACAAGCTGCTGTAGATACAACCACAGGCAAGAAGTACATCGGAACAAGCTCAACAAGCGCTACGTTGCAAACAACTAGCACTACTTAAGCACAAATTTATTTTTATTTTTTTC
>CAYIAU010000001.1:12720-21504 GCA_964361465.1 Candidatus Woesearchaeota archaeon | reverse complement strand
AAGAAAAGAAATCGGAAGAACATACAGATTCATAGTAAGAAAGCTAAAAATAAAAGTAACTCCCTCATCACCAAAAGATTACATCTCAAGATTCTCCTCAATCCTTCACCTCTCTCCAAAAGCGCAGAACGAAGCCCTAAAAATTCTGAGAAAAGCAGACATCTCTGAATTAACATCAGGAAGAGGTCCCGCAGGAATCGCAGCCGCTGCCCTCTACGTCGCCGCTCTCCTCAACGACGAGAAAAAAACGCAGAGAGAAGTAGCAGACGTCGCAGGAATAACAGAAGTAACAATTCGTAACAGATACAAAGAGCTCATTGAACGGCTCGAGCTCGACGATAAGTTAAAAGCAAAAGTCGCGGCGGCAGAAAAAGCGAAAAAATAATTACCTCTCGTTATATGCACAAATTTCTTCAAGCCCACGTAAAACAGATTCCCAATGCGAATAATGAGATCTAATAGTTCTCTCCGAACTCAAATCAAGTCTGCCCTCCTCAAAATTAAATTGACTTAGTAGTTTAATAGCCTTCCATTTAAATAAACCCTTATCGAGCCGTCGCGGACGATCTAACAGATAATAAAATCGTCTTCTTAAATCTCTTCTACTTCCTATAACATACTTTAGCAAATCGCCATCAAGCTCGCGCTCTAAAAGTCCCATATAAATTCTAAATAGGCAAAATTTAAAACTCTTCCTATTTTCCTAATCACAAAGCCCTTGTGTGGTTTGTTTGGGCTTTGTGAGACAGAGACAAAAGAATTGTCACTTTTGTGCTCTGTATCAAACGCGGGGATGCCGGAGCGGTCAAACGGGCTGGATTTAGGCTCCAGTAGCTTAGTGCTTACACAGGTTCGAATCCTGTTCCCCGCATACTCAATAGAGTTGAGAGTACTGCAATGCAAATCGCTCAACCCGCACTTATCTTACTCGCAAAAAATCACTACTCCAAAAAACAAAATGTTACCACAAAAAAATTACTACGAATAGAAATATTTATATATCTCTTCAGTCACAAAAAAATATGAAATACAAAATACAAGCAGCTCTTCTTTCCTCTGCTTTGCTATATGGATGTTCAACACCCTCAACAACTCAAACGCTTCCTCCCCAAACACCTTCTCAAGCAATAATAGAACCGATACAAAAATCAGGACTAAGAACAGAACCTCGAACAGAAAGAACTCCCAAATCATACGCACTAGAAGAAGCAGTTATGTCATCTTCTCTCTCAAAAGTAACTCACAGAGAAGCAGAATTCCTACAAGAATTTCCTGTCCTATGGGAAAGAGCTTACAAAATCGTCCCAAATCTTGAGCAAAAAGAAAACGAATTAGAATTCATGCTAAAAGCGAGAGACGAATCATTAATAGTAAGAAAAAGAGACTCGGGAGAAATAGAATCAAGAGCAGAATCTCTATACATCCCAACAATAGCATTGAATGACAAAGGAAACCCAATGAGTAGAATCTGCTTGCTCGCAACAGGCCCAAACGCAATAAGCGCAAAAGTAAAAAAATACAATCTCTCAAGAGTTGAAAGCGGCATCTTGACAACAACAAACGAAGACATAGAATTTGAGATATTAACACAAATACTCAACGGAAAAGAATACTTCTTCCCAAGAGTCTGCCCAGAAAAAGAAGCAGACAACTCCAAACTCCCATTCTACCTTATCAAAGGCGAAGAAGCAAACATCATAACAACCCAGCAAGGAATAATATTCATAGAAAACCCAGGAAGAATTTTCCGCCCTGTAAAAATCTCCGTTGTGGACTATAAAAAAAGAACAGATGAAAGACTCTCAGCAGAAGTAAAAAGATTGGAAGAAGAAAAAAGAAAACAAGAAGAAGCAGAACAATCTTCCCGTCCAAAACCAGGAACCGCTGTCTTGGAAGAGTAATATAAGACACAGCTTCTTTAATATAAGACAGAACCGCCAAAGCTGGCTGTCCAATTTAAAAACATTGATTGCCCAATTTTATTATAAGGTAGAACTTCTCAAACAGCTGTCCAATTTAAAAAATCCCACAACTTCCATCCCATTACTCAGAAACAGAAGAATCTTCTTGCCCAGCCCCAGAATTAGCATTCTCCTCGTCGCTATTTCCATCTAAACCAGCCAAACCCTTCCGAGCAAACAAAGCATAAACATCACCTTTCGTCAAAAGAACTTCTGCCTTCTGATAAGTGAAAAATGCTCTCTCTCCCACGACGTTAATCTTCCCAATCCTCTCATCAAGAGTCCTAGGATCATCTCCACTCAAAACACCTCCAAGCTCCTTCTCTATCTCTCCATCATCTAAAAACTGCACGCCCTCTTCGCTCTCAATAAACTCTTTCTGAGATTGCAACAACTCTTCCAATGTCTCCTCTCTAGCCCCAACATTCTGCGCACTCAAAGCATTATCAACGCTCCTCTTGTCAAGCCAGCATCTTATATTCTCATTCCCACAATGCCCAACCTTCTGGAATCTCTCCGGCTCTGTTCCTCTCCCAGGATTATCAGTCGCACAAATTCTCACAACTCCCCTATTATAAACATCAGGCGTCAAAAGCTCCTGCCCTGCTTCCTGAACATTAGGACTCAACAAAGCAGCAGCATTCGCCTGCCCAGAAATACAGGCAGTTTCACTCTTAATATCAGTTCTAGTCAATTCATCTTTAACAAATTCACCCCTCAAAACATCAATCGCAAAACTACTAGTCACCTGCCCAAAACCACACTCCTCGTCGCCATCAATCCTCACACACAACTGCTTGTAACCTTCAGGCGCTGTGAAATCACGAGTATCGCTCCTCGCATCGCCACGAGTAACAAAATCAGTCGCAACCTGTATCGTCGCTGGATAATTATAAAAGCTAGACTGCGGAGCATCCTTCAAATAAACGCTATAAGCTCTTCCTGCATCATTCCCAGCAAAAATGTGATAGAATACTTTATACTGCGCAGTCGCAGGAACCGTCGCATCGCTATGCGTGAAACTGCTAAACCAAGCGTGGAACTGCGGCGGTGAATCCGGCTCAATCAAAGTCTCAAACGCATCAGGCCCCTTCGCAGAAACAAACGCCTTGCAGAATTGTCCTCCTGCCTCATCAACACTCCTCAAGTTAAACGCCTGAAGAGAATTAACAGCATACTCATTAGTAAAGTAATCAACACTCTGCTGCGCATTGTCCCAAGCACTCTGCACCGTCAAATACTCTCCTCCTCCTAATGCATGCCCCTGCCCGCCGGTGTAAGCAAACTCAACAACTTTCGGCACGAGAACATTTGCAATCGGCGCCGCCTGTCTCCAGAAGAACTCGCACATATAAATGCTGTAAATAGCGTCGCAAATTCCAATCGTCCTGCCTGTGTCCAAATTTTCCTGCAAGCAAGCCTGATGCTGCTTCAATATCGAAACATAACCATCAATCCCTGCCTGAACCCCTGTCAAGCAAACAGGAATCACAACGCCATCATTCACATTAGGCAGACAAAGCAAAGCGCTCCCGACAATCCCTGTCTGTATCACATCAGCAACAGGATACTGCCCTCCAAAATCACATCGGCTTGAAGGACAAATCACAGGGTCACAAACATTAAACAACAGCAAACAATCTTCCGGCGACATAAAGTCCTGGCACTGCGTCCCTGGCACAGAAGCGGCAGGCTCTCCAACTTCAAACACCTCATCCCCTGTATTAATCCTCTTCCTATCTCTCTGATCAGCCGCGATTCGCAAAGCCCTCTCTGCCCTCTCAACTAATTTGCTCGCCTCCGCCTTGCTCAATCCTGGAAAACTCACTGGCTGTCCGCTGTCCAAAAAGAACTGCCTGCAAGTATCATCTCCAAATCCCGGCGACAAAAATCCAACTCTATTATCGCTTCCAATATTACAAACCCAATAAGTCACAGGCCTCCCACTAGAATCAAACGATTTCAATTCACCAATCCCGCTCTGCCTCGTCGCAACATACCATCCATCATCCCCATCAAACGGCACAATCGCCGGCATCCCTTTGTACGGCTCCCTCTCATAAAACCTTATCACTGCCTCGCCAGGCAAAAACCTATTGTGATACTCAACACTCTCCTCGTCAACCAAAGCACTTATCCCATGAACCTGGTTGAAATCATCTTTAGAAATTTCTGAAATCTTGCTCCCGCTATCATCAACCAAAGCAATCTTCTCTATGCTATATCTATCTCCAGACAACTTTTTCACTCCAAGTAAATAATTACCTCCTCCCAAACTCTTCTGCCCATTCACAGATGTCCCAGCTCCCAATGGCAAAAGCGCAACACCATCCATCCCACTGCCAAGAATAGCCTCGGTTTGAACACTCGGCTTCGCAATTAAAGCAGGCAAATCCTTCTGCGAAATAAACTCAGTAGTATCTGTTGCTTTCGGAAATCCCTTCTCAACCAATTTCTCTGCCTTCTTTTTTATTCCCATATACTCAACACTCTCCTTCAAGCTCTTCTGAATCTTCTCCAAATCAGCCTCAATATTTTTCTTCCCTATCTTATCTGAAACCGCCCCTCCCCTCCCCTTCAAAACCAAGCAGTCAAAATACAAGTCCCTTATCTGCGTATAGCTCAAGTCTTCTGCAGTCGCCCCTTCTTCAAGATAAGAAGAACACTCTCCCTTAACTTTATCAAACAGCTCTGTCTTCGCTTTCTCAACATCCAAATTCTTCCCGCCAAAAAGCCCTTCTGTTGAAATCTCATTCTTCTCTATCTCGCTAACAACATCATTTGAAAGTCGCATTGCCTTCGCATAAGCATTCACATCATCTCCTATTTTAGCAGCATTATCATTAAAGCACTGAGTCAAGCTATCATAAGTCCCCATCCCCAACTGCCCAGCACACCAATCACTCCACCCATTCTTCCCCCTCATAACTTTCTCCCTCGCCAAAGCACTCCCATCAAGCCCGGCAAAAAAGTTCTTAACCGTCAAAACCCCTGCCGTCGCAAAACAAGCTCCTTTCAGGCCCTTCACGACATTAGCCAAATTATTTGAAATCTGCTCCCACTTCTTAATGCTCTCCTCCAGATTATCTATCCTTTCCCTCGTCTTCTCAGGACTAAGCTGAATCGCTCTCTTCTCTATCCCAACACTCACAGTAAAGTTCGTTGAACTGCTCGTTCTTACATCTGCTTGCATCCTAACCTTAGCGAATTCCTCCAAATCAACATCAAGAACTCTTATCTTCCCACCAGAGCAAATTTCCTTCGCTTCCTCTCCAACCTTAAGACGAACACTTGCCTTTTCCTTCACCACACCTCCCTCAAGACAATAAGGAATCACTCTAACTTCCTCTGCTCCCAAAACAGCATCAAGCCTAATTCCACTAAGCCAGCTAGACGCAGTAGTATCTCGCCTCTCTCCCAAATTAACTTCAAATGTCTCAAGCCCTTCAACATCAAACCTCGCACTAGACTTCTTGCTCGGCTCTTTCACCGACTTCAAATTTATTGCCTTAACATTATTATCGAGCTCAACAATCACTCCAGCAGAACTAGAATCCAAAACAGCAAGCTCCTCAATCCTCGCATCATAACTAGTCTTTGAAGAAGGATAAGCATCCCTATATTTAACTATCAGCTCTGCCTCCTTCTTCTCCTGCCCAAACTCGCGCGCAAGAGCAATCGCCTTCTCCAGCGCATCCTGCCCATAACTCTCAACTCCATCATTCTCCTCAAAACCAGGCTTCATCTCAAACTTATGCTCCTCAAAAACTCTCTCATAAGTTGCAAGCGCATTATTCAAATTCTGCCCGACCTCCTCCTCATAAACTTTATCCACCAACTCCCTCGGCTTCCCCTCCTCACTAACCTTCGGCTTTAATTCTAATTTGAATTTCTTGCCCGCACAAGAAATTGTAACATTCCCATTAAGTCCGTCTCCTCCAACATCTCCGACAGAACACCTTCCATCTAAAAACTTGCTTCCTTTAACAACATCAACAACATTGTCGTCAATCTGTAGTCTAGCGAACTTCTCAGAAGGAACAAGCTCATCAAAATAAATCTTCAACGGCACTTGGCAATAGCTCCCAGGAAGATTAATCTCTCCAGAATCCTTTCCTCTCTCAACTCTCTTCGTCGCAACTTTCCTATCTCCCTCATAAATATCAACCGTCGCAAAATTCGGCTCCAGATTTGTCAATCTCACAGAATATCTTCCCTTGAAAAAACTCTGCTTTATTTTCTCAAGCTCCCATTCAGAATCACTCACCTCTCTCAACAAAAACTCTGTCTTCCCAATTCCAAGAGCATTCCCAGAATAATAATCAAGCTGCGCATTTAAATTCAAGTCAATTCTCTCCGGCAAACTATCTTCAACCGGATTCCTCTTCAAAACAATAACAACATAGCCAATATTATTGATAAGTGGACTCCCCAAAAGCTTGTTCCTCGTCCTCAAAGCTGCCTGCGCAGGATGAAAGCCGAGCCCTGCAACATATTCCCTCGGATACTCCCCACCAAACTGAATGTTCCTAATCTGTTTTACATCAATTAAAGGATTTAACTTTAAAGCATCAATCTGGCAGAATACAGGAACATTCTGTTCAGCAAGCAAATCGCTCCTCACAACAGCCGGCTGACATCCTATCGGCGCAACTTGAAGCAAAATATCCTGCCGCGCAACACAACTCTCTGGATCTGCCAAAATAGGAAAATAAGTCTTTATCCCGTCGCCAGCATAATATCTATGAATGTCACTCGCTCCGCCATAAGTCACCAAAGTCGCTGTCTGCTTACTGCTCCCGCTAAAAGTCGTCGCAGTCTGCGCGCTCACCAAACCAGCTAAAGCTCCAACTATCAAAAGAAACAAAACAAATACCAAGCTACAATAAGACACAGCTTCTCGCAATTTGTGTCCAATTTCATAAGACTGATTGTCCAATTTGAATCTCATCATACTGTTCTTATATCAACCCCCAATTTATCAAAAACTTCAAAGTTGTATTGCAGCTGCTCCAGCGACGTCGGCTTAGGCAGCTCGCTGACATAAATCACAAGCTCGCCTGTCCTCAAATCACTCTCCAAAAGATAAGCGCTCGTCTTCCCTCCAGCAGTCAAAGCATAATCTATCTTCACCTCTGGAATCTCAACATTCACGCACTCTTCCTTCGTCCGCCCAAACAAACCGAACAAGCCGCCTCTTGAAACTTCATAGCACTGCCTCTTCGTCGTGCTCGGAATAGTCACATCTGAATCGCCATAAACAAAAACTTCAACATCATAAGTTCCCTCCTTCAAGCGCACTTTCCGATTATCTGGGAGAATAGCACTCTCAACTCCGTCCTCTCCCCTAAAATGAACAACTCCTGTATTCTCGCCAATTCCCCCTTCCCCAACTCTCACACCAACACTAACTTCATACTCCCTATCTAATATCAGCTCCGCAAAACTCTCAGAGTTGCTTGAAAATATTTTCTTTGAATCAGAATATCCCTCTGCTCTCGCAATCAACTGCCCATTCAAGCAGGCAGGAAGCTCTGCCTTCAGCACAGCGTCTCCTTCTGAAATCACAGTCTCTCCAACCCCACACAAGCTATCAAAACACTTGTAACTAATCTCTGCCTCAACAGGATTCAAATTCACATCAAAAGTCTTGATCTCAACATTCTTCTCCTTGAAGGCGCAAACATCACTCTCTATCTGCTCATCAATAATGCTCTGCAAGTTTGCCTCTCGTGGCAGATTATTGTCTATAACTACGACGACAGGAAACTGAAAAATCTCAGCCCCATCATAAATCTGAATCAAAACAGGAAAGCTAACATCATAAATAAAATGATAAGAGGTATAACAAAAGCCCATTATTCCTAAACCTTGTTGATTTCCAACCGGCTCTGCAATCATTATCTCCTCGTCAGCAGGCGTAATCTCAAACTTGCTCGGCCAATCTTCCAAGTAAAGAAAATTAACTGCTTCATCAACATTCTTGTCAATAACAAAATATCCAGTATCGTTACGAGGCAATTCGTAATAATCTCCTCTCAACTTCAACGCCCCTATGTTTGCCTGAAGTCCGCTCTGCAATTCATCAACAACTTCTCTCGTCGCCCAGATTTTCGGCGAGCACTGAATCTCAACACCATCAACAGGAGCATACAATCTCAAAACATCAACAGCATAATTCTCCAAGAAAGCCTCGCTCCTTTGCTTATCGTAAAGCTCTCTAGACAACCTATAAAACTTCCCAATCTTGCTGCTCACTTCAATATTATGGCTAGTCTTCCTTGCGCTCTCATCACCTCTGGATATACTCACATCCTCCTTTACCTCAACGCTAACTCTATTCTCCTCAATGTTAACACCAACTCCCTCTACGCCTCCCAAACCAATCTCAAATCCTTCCGTATAAAAAGAACTGAAGTCGCAATTCTCTATCTCCTGCTCCAAATATTCTTCAATCTCGCTTTCAATATCTGCCTTGGAAGGAACATTCTCTTTTATCAACGCATTCCCTGCTACATAATACCAATAAGGAATTGACAGCCCTGCAAAATTCAAATGTGATGAAAAAGGAGCATAGTCACTTCCCGGCGCGAAAGCACCGACTTCTATTCTCCCTCCTTGACTCGAAGCCAAATCTAGCGCAAGTCGCGTCTGCTCCTCAACACACCCAAGATAAGTCCCATAAACTCCTCTAAGCCCCTCCGGAATCTCCTCTCCCCCAAGACCTCCCCTAAAAAAGAAAAACAAAACTATCGCTGCAACAATCGCCAGAGCAATAATTACGAAAATAGAAACCTGAGCCTTACTATTCATCTTTCCCTCC
>CAYIAU010000001.1:0-12620 GCA_964361465.1 Candidatus Woesearchaeota archaeon | reverse complement strand
TAACTTACTAAGTAACTTATTAACTAACAAAATGGCCCAACGCAGGATCGAACTGCGGACTCATCCACGTCAAGGATACGTTTTACCACTAGACTATTGGGCCAGTTTACTCGCCGTAGCGAGTATCGAGCAAGAGCGAGTCAAACTCAGCTCAACCCGAAAGCCTCTAGAGGGATTTGAACCCCCGACCCTTGGTTCATTTGATTCCTAACTTACAAAACCAATGCTCTACCACTGAGCTATAGAGGCATCACAAAGCCCTTATGTCTGTCCGGGCTTTGGGAGACAGAGACAAAAGAACTGTCACTTTTGTACTCTGTATACAATTAAACTGACAAATCCTCTTAAAAATCTTTTGTTCCTTAACCCATCACAACAATCCTTAAATATCCTCCAAACTTCGCTTGTTTGTGCCAAATATATAGCCAAATACGTAACCTCTTCTTCACTAATAGGAGATATCCCTGACAGCGAATGCCTTGACATTTGCGGCTTTATTACCACAAAATGCAATTATGAAATAGAAGAAGAAAACATTGAACAAGCAAGGCAGAAAGCAGAAAGAAAAATTCCGGCATTGAATCGTCTCTTTCTAAAAAAAGCAAGAAGATATTCTTGCACAATGAGTCCGAGGATAAGACAGCTTTATCTCTCAGCTCTTAAGCCATCAACAACTCTAGAAGCCATCAACAACTCTAGAATCCATCATTCTCCCTCAACATAACTCGCCTTCCCTCCCTTCACCAACACCTCAGCCACTTCCTTATCAAGATTCGCAAGCTCGCCAGAAGCAAATGGCCCTATGACCCCGCCATTATAATCCACAAATTTCTCAACATCCTGACTAAAAATAATCATCTTAAATTTCTCCGCCTGCTCTTTCTTCCCGCTTATCAGCTTCCCCAACTCTTTATCTCCCTCCTCCATCGCGCTGATAAGCTTGTCAAAAACATCCCTCTCGTGTGCAAGCATATTCTCGTAATCCTTCTTCATTATCCCTGTTTCAGTAGCCACGAAAACCAAGCTCAAAATCTTTTTCTTCCTGCGAAGCATAAGCTCCTTAAAAATCGCAATCGCATTCTCCAACTGCTTCTTTGCCTTGATATTCCCCTCGCCAAAAAAATCCCCGCCCTCTAAATCAGCCCCTTTCCTATTATTCAAATACTCTCCTGCTTCCTCAACAAAATCCTTCGGCAGCTGCTGCAGCGTCTCAGCATATTTCTCTTTCCTCAACAGCTCGTACAAGTCATTATAACTAAGCATATAATTCAAACACGCAAGCCATTTATAAAAATTAGTGTGCTACTTTTTAAAAAGCGTTCCCTCCAACAACTTCCGCCCAACCCACCGCCGCCCCTTCAACCCCTCTCGCTCTGTAAATCTCCTCTCACCCGCCTTAACATTCGCGCAATTAAAACTCAAAACAGGAACAGGCTCGTCGCTGTGCGCTTTCAAACTGCACGGCGTAGAATGATCTCCTGTAACAACTAATCTCCTCTCTCCAATAAACTTCCTCAAAAATCCGAAAAACCTCTCGTCAATCATTTCAATCATTCGCGTTTTATCCAGCGGCTTGTTATCATGCCCTGGCAAATCAGTCGCCTTGAAATGAACATAAAAATAATCATACTTCTTGCTATACCTCCTCAGCATCCTGACTGAATACTTAATATTCTTCTTCAACGCCGCATACAAGTTAGCATAAACATCTATGCCTCTAAACTTCGGATGTTTGCTCCTATAAATCTCCATCCCAACTGCCCTCGCAATTCCTATCTCCAAAGGCATATCAGCAGAAGACATCCACTTCCCTTTCAATTTTTTAAATCTCGGCACTTCATTCCCAGCTCCCCTGCACAAAAGAACATTCGCGGCAAACAACCCCTTCCGAGCCCTCCTCAAATTAATAGGATGCTTGTTCAAAACTTCATAACTCTGCCTAACAAAATTATTCACAAGCTCAGTAGACAATTTCCCTCCTTCCTCCTCGTCATCCAACGCGTTCGAAAAAACAATCTTGCCATCTTTCGCATCAACATTGCTTATGTTGTTTGAAAACCCTCCTCTAATTACTAAAACTCCCCTATGCTGCACCGAAGGATAAAACTCAAACTTGAAAGGCAATTTTACTTCGGAATTGATCGCCCTCGCCAAAACTCTTGCCTCGTGCGTCGTCAAAGTCCTCCCAGCCCTCCTATCCAAAACATTTCCCTCTTCCTTCCCCAATCCATCAACCGTCGCAAAATTGCATCTGAAAGCCAAATCTCCGTTTCTTAACTTTATTCCAAGCCCGAGCGCCTCCAAACTCCCCCTGTAAACATTACCAATATCATAACCTAAAAGACTCACAACCCCAGCGTCACTCTCTGGCACATAACCCTCTCTGACAGGATAACAATAATCTACTTTCCCCTTAGAAGCAAACCAATCCAAATTCGGCGTCTTAGCTGCCTCTAACGGCGTCTTGCCCTCCAAAGCTCTGCAAGCCCTGTCCCCAATCCCATCAAGAATCACAAAAACCCCTTTCATCTTATTTCATAAGACAGAGCCACTACGATAAGACACAGCCTGTCGCAATTTGTGTCCAATCTACAATAAGACAGAGCAGCTCGAACAGCTGTCCAATTTCGTAATATTGGCTGTCCTCTTTAAAACTAAAATCACTCATCTTTATAAACTTTATTTCTCTCAAAATTTCATGTTTGGCAAACTAAGAGAAAAATTCACCTCTTGGCTCAAAAAGCCAAAAGAATCCGCAGCCCCAGCCGAAGCTCCAAAAGAAAAACCGAAAAAGCCCTCCAAGAAAACAGCAGAACAAAAGAAAGAAACAGAAACTCCTCAACCCCCCAAACAGGATTCTGCAATAACAACCTCCCCAAAAAACTTCCAAGAAAAAATAACAGAGTCCCCCACTGAGCTAATAACTCCAAAAGAGCAAGGCTTCTTCTCAAAACTAAAAACAAAACTCTCAAGCTCAAAAATAACCCATGAACAATTTGACGAGCTCTTCCCGGAATTAGAAATCACTCTCCTTGAAAACAACGTCGCTCTTGAAGTGGTAGACAAAATCCGCTCCCAGCTCTCAAAAGACCTCGTCGGAGTCTCAATAAAAAAGTCAGACATAGACTCAACGCTCCTCTCCTCTCTAAAATCATCAATAGAAGAAGTGTTAACAGAACCTCCCTCTCTCATAGAACAGATAAAAGAATTCTCAAAGCTTGAGCCTTGCGTGATATTATTCTTCGGAATCAACGGCTCTGGAAAAACAACAACAATCGCGAAGCTCGCCAGTTACCTAAAATCAAAAAAAATATCTGTTGTCTTGGCGGCAGCAGACACTTTCCGCGCAGCTTCAATTGAGCAACTGGAAAAACACGCTGAAGCGCTAAAAGTTCCAATAATAAAACAAAAATACGGCTCAGACCCTGCAGCAGTGGCTTTCGACGCAATCTCCTACGCAAAAAAGCACAAAATAAAAGCTGTCTTAATAGACACCGCAGGAAGAATGTACACAAACTCAAACCTCCTAAAAGAAATGGAAAAAATAGTCCGCGTTTCCTCTCCCAAATTAAAAATATTCATTGGTGAATCAATAACTGGAAACGACGCTGTTGAACAAGCCCGTGTCTTCTCAGAAGCAGTAGGAATAGACGGAATAATTCTCTCAAAAGCAGACATAGACGAAAAAGCCGGCACA
The DNA here is from genome assembly GCA_964361465.1 of Candidatus Woesearchaeota archaeon. Lineage (GTDB taxonomy): Archaea > Nanobdellota > Nanobdellia > Pacearchaeales > GW2011-AR1 > CAYIAU01. The sequence continues at coordinate 8,923 of CAYIAU010000001.1, read as the reverse complement.
ATTCTATCCGTATCATACATAACAAAAAAACCAATCTACTTTTTAGGCACAGGCCAAAAATACTCAGACCTCCAGCCCTTCAGCAAATCTTCTGTATTAAAAAACCTCGGTTTAGAATCACAAAGTTCTTGAGTTTGAACTTTGTGAGACTAAGATAAAACCAAGCTTTATCCACACTCTAAAGAATGTGGTTTTATCTTTGGATAAATTTATCGGTCAGGATATATCCAACAAACTGGTGAGAATTTTATTCCTAAACCTCTAAGAACATTCTTTTCATCAAGAAAATCACAAGAAGATTTATTTGGCATAAGAAATTCATTGCTTTGAGGTAAAATAAAAAAACCGGCAACATATGGAACTCCAACTTCTCTAGGATTTCCTAAAGAAGCAGGAAGTAAATCTAGTAATGCTTCTATTCTGCCCTTAATATAAATTTCAAGATTACTTGCTTTATTAATAGAACAAAAGTAAACAGAATTTTCATCCGGAGCGCTGTAAATCAAGAAAGGCAAACTAACTCCGCTTTCACTTCTTCTTTCTGAGCGTTCAGCCACCCCTCTAAACCTATCATAACTCTCATGAGAGCCAATTAATAGTTTGTGCATTAACGCATTACTTTCAAACTCTTCTCTAAAACTTCTGACTTCTTTCTCCAGACTATTTTTCCTATGATAAACGCCTCCCATTACCTGCTTCAAAGCAGTCATAACAGCATCGCTAGCGCCGCTCTCTTCCGCTGTTTTCAATACCTTTAAGTCAGCTTCAATTTTCTTTATTTCACCAGAAAGCTCTAAACCCTTGCTCGTTTCTTCCCAGCTATTTTGCATAGGGAGACCTTTCATCCACTCATCAAAAGAAGAAATGTCCGCAAAATTCGTTTTGCATTTTATATTAGCATAACTTAAATAACTAGAACTGGCTTCCCGACTTTTATCGCCTATAAAAATATCTTCATTGCGGTCAGAAACAATTTTATCCCAATCCTCAGAAGCTTCTAAAAGAAGTTCTTGCATTCCAGATAAATAACCCTCTAAAAAAGCTTCTAAAGGAGAAGAATATTTTCTTTTCATAGATTTCTCAAGCGCTTTTCCAAGAGAAACAATCTTCTGTTCGGCATTTCTTAAATCTATATGTTTCTGATTAATAATTCTCTGTCTCTCATCAGCTGTTTTCCTAAGTTCATTTATATTAGCATCTCTTGCTGAAATATCTTTGTGTAATTGCTCAATAGTTTTAATCCAAGCACCATCACTCTTTTGATCACCTCTTTCTACTTCCAGAACAACCGAATGGGGTATAGGACTTATACTAACATTAGTATTATAATGAATATCACTAGGTATTCTACCGCTTTTATTTAAGTGTGCGACAAGAGCCCTTGAAAAAAAATCTTGGTTTTGATTATCATAAATCTCAAGAACAGCTTCTAACCTATCAGAATAAACATTCCAGTCAACAAATTTATGTTCAATACCTTGCCGACTAAAAAAGTATCTGCTGCTCTTCTAATCACAAAACTCATACCTTTATCCTGAATATTCGCTTCAAACTTATAACGCACATAAGGCTGCTTATCGTTCCCCATAAAAAATCCCAGCTATATCTATATTTAAAATTATGTATAGAAAAACTTCCTCTTGAAATTCTCGGATTAGAATAGCCCAAAACTAATTTCTCCCCCGTACCGCCCCGCCAAAATCCCCACACCTCCAATCAAAATACCAAAAACAATCTCCTTCCAAGAGTTCCCAACCATCTTTGAACTAACAATCATTAAACCAAAAACCAAGATGGCAAATCCTGTAAACAAAGCATCCTCATAAAACAAGCTGGTAAAAAACGCCAAAACCAAGCCTCTTGCCACATACTTCTCCCACTTTACAAAAATCAAACCAGCCAATATCAAAACCACTGCCGCAATCACAATCTGATCAACAAAAGGTCTATATGGTTTTATCAAAGCTCTCCCCACAACTAAAAGATAAAAAATCCAGCTCCCCAAAGCAAGAACATCCCGCGCCGCCTCTTTTTTCCAGTTCTTCATAAAAAACACAGCGCAACAATACTTATTAATTTTCCTGCTCTTATAAATCAATGAAAAACAAACTCCTTTATCTCCTTCCAGTCTGCCTTGCAATAGCAGGCTGCACAACTCCCACTGCCCCTTATCATAAATCAAGCTTAGAAAAAATAAGCGAAAGCATCGCCAGGCTAGTTGAACCAGATAAAACCAAAGAATACACAGAAAATCTTTACAGGTAAACCTTCGGTTACATTCAAAAAGAAATAGAAAGAACAGAAAAGTTTCTCAAGAAAACAACTAACCCAAATCTACAATAAGACAGAGATGCCCTAAACAGCTGTCCAATTCGCTAACTCTTACTCTTCCTAAAAATCCTCTTTCCATCACGAAGTTCTTGTATGATGTTTGAACTTCGTGAGACTAAGATAAAACCATATATTTTAATGTATGAATTTATGTAGGGGTTTTATCTTAGGATAAAATTTATTATAAACCCAATACACCCCAATCGCTATCAATGCCCCGATTAAATTATTCCTCATATCTTTTTGAGTATCCCACTCGTCAATATCTCCAGCCCCTATAAACAAAACTCCCTCTCCCTCACCTAGAAGAACAGCTCCCGCATATTCAAATAGTTCGTGAAAAGCACTAAACCCTAAAACTATGGCGACAATCGCTAGATATTTGAACCATCCTTTATAAGGCCCAACCAGATTATAAGTCCTATAAAGCATTAAAGCGCTGACAAATCCAAAATAGCTATGTACCCAAAAATCATATTCAATTCCAAAATAAAATTTAGAATAAGTCTCAAAAACACCTAAATTATGCAAAACTAAGAATACTCCCAATAAGAAAAAATGGAAAGGATGCAGTTTTATCTTATCCCTAAGAAAATAAACTGCCAACAGCAAAGCCAGCAAAAAGACAAAATCCCACTTATAGTGACTATCAACTTTCAAAGAATAAAATTCTATAGCAATTAAAATAATTGTAAAGCCAACAAGAATTATCCTATTCCAAACCTCTCTCTTCATAACTAAAATAAATAAAACTACATTATAAATCTTTCCAGCTAAAACCACAACTTTAAAAACCCCCTGCTTACTTCTTATTATATGTTAGAAAAACTATCTTCTGCCCTGAAGAAAACAACAGATAAGATAGCCAACGCTGTCTTTCTTGACAAAAAGCTCGTTGACTCCATAATAAAAGACCTACAAAGAGCACTAATAGAGGCAGATGTTAATATACAATTAGTTTTAGAGATATCGCAAAAAATAAAACAAACAGCGCTTGACGAAAGAATCTCTGGATTACAAAAAAAAGAGCACCTCATAAAACTCCTCCACGACGAGCTTCTAAAAATTCTTGGAGAAAAAAAATCAATCTCTCTCGCAAAGAAAAATGTGTTTATGTTAGTCGGACTCTACGGCTCTGGAAAGACAACAACAATCGGGAAATTAGCTTCATACTACTCAAAAAGAGGGCATAAAGTGGCAGCTCTTGGCTTAGATGTCCACCGCCCCGCCGCCCCAGAACAGCTTAAGCAAATATGTGACAAGCTCAACATCCCAGCGTTTATCTCTCCAAAAGAAAAAAACCCAGAAAAAATATACAAAAAATTCAAGAAAGAATTAGAGAAATATGATCTTGTCTTGGTAGACACCGCTGGAAGAGATGCCCTCTCCTCCGAACTCATAAAAGAAATAAAATCTCTTTCTGAATTAATAAAACCAACAGAAACTCTCCTCGTAATGCCAGCAGACATAGGACAATCTGCGAAAGCTCAAGCTCAAGCATTCAAATCAGCTCTCTCAATCTCAGGCGTCATAATAACCCGCATGGACAGCACAGCAAAAGCAGGCGGAGCACTCACTGCATGCGCAGAAGTCAAAGCTCCTATCTTATTCATCGGCACAGGAGAAAAATCCTCAGACCTTGAAACTTTCTCCCCAGAATCCTTCCTCTCCAGACTTCTCGGAATGGGCGACCTCCAATCTCTAATGGAAAAAATTCACTCAGTCGTCGACAAAAAACAAATTGAAAAACAACAAACTCGCCTCCAAGAAGGAAAATTCACCCTCCGCGATTTGCAAGCCCAATTAGAATCAATGGAATCTCTCGGCTCAATGGACAAAGTTCTCTCAATGATTCCCGGCTTCGGAAAAGCAAAAGAAAAACTCCCAGAAGGACAATTAGAGTCACAGCAGGAAAAGCTCAAGAAATACAAGCACTGCATAAATTCAATGACTGAAGAAGAAATAGAAAACCCAGAAATCTTGGAAAAACAAACCTCAAGAATACAAAGAATAGCAAAGGGTTCTGGCTGTTCAACCTCTGATGTTCGCGCTCTGTTAAAACAATACAAAATGCTGAAAGAGATGATAAAAACACAATCAAATTTGCAGGAAGGCAATCTAGATCAAAAAACAATAATGAAACTGGCAAAAAAGTTCGGTAGGAAAATGAAATTCTAGAAAAGTTTAGATACTTCGTAACTTAGTGACTTAGTGTATGGAATCTAAAACTATAAAGATAAGTTCTGAAAACTACAAATGGCTGGCAAAATTAGCGGCAGAACTGCAAAAAGAGAAAGAAAAACCCATTTCATTAGACGAAGCTCTTACAAAGATAAAGATGGGAAGAAAAAGAAAAAGTATATTATCCTTCGCCGGAAGCTGGAGAATTTCAGATGAGAAAGCAGAAGAATTAAAAAAAAGCATCAAAAAAGGCTGGAATTCATGGAAAACAAAATCTGCTTAGACAGCGATTTCCTAATTGATTAATTAAAAAACAACGCGACGCAAATAGACTATCTAATGAAGAATGTCACAAAACCCTCCGGGTTTTAACCCCGCACTTTAGTGCGGGGCTTGTCCGTGGTTTTGTGACCACCGAGAAAATCCACGGCAAAACAACCACGGACTAAAGTCCGTGGATTTTAACGAGTGTTAAACATCTTAAACCTATCACTAGAAATAACCAGAAAAGCTGGCGAAATAGCAGCCAAACTTGAAAGAGAAGGAAACATAATAGACTTCAGAGATATTTTAATCGCCTCAATAGTCATAGAAAACAACTATTCCTTAAGAACAAACAATAGAAAACATTTTGAAAGAATAAAAGAATTAAAGATAATATAAAATCATTATTAAAGTACACAATTACTGGCTTCTAACATTACAACTTTTGCATTATCTTCACCTGGAGTATACTCTATGCCTTTGACATAAACCTTCAAAACTCCAGATTTCATACCCGGTAAACTTCCACCAGAGACTCCACCAAACTTATAAGTCTGACCTTTAGTTACAGACTTCACAACATTTCCGATCTTTATAGTTGCTTCATCTGAAGAGCTAATATTTAGTAAAGCGAAATCATAACCCTCTCCACCCAAGTTAACTGATCTATTAATTTCCCCTAATTGTATAAATTGATCACAATGTTCTATTAATCTTAATTCAAAAAGAGGTTCGGCTATTTCATCAGAAATTATATCCTCCAATAAATGCGTAAAAAAAGCATCAACCTCACTTCTAGTATAAAACATTTTATCAATTTCATTCACGGTATAAACTCTATTGGTTCCAGAAAGCCTATCCACCTTACTCACCCATATATAATTGCCAGTTATAGAAGCCGTTAATACAGAAACAACAACCGCCACAACGATAGTAACAAGTGCCATCGTCCCCAAAAGTTTCTTATCCATCATTTCACCTCCTTTTATCTTAATTCCAATAACGAAATCTTAACTTTTCAATGGGAATATATATATATATATTTAACTATTAAGCTAAAACAATGAAACAAAAAATAATATCCAGGGGCGCAGAAGCAATCTTGCTCCAAATTTCCCCCTCAGTCCTCCTAAAGCACAGAACAAAAAAATCATATCGTCTTTCAAGACTAGATGAAAAACTCCGCCGTTTGAGAACAAAAAGAGAAGCGAACCTCTTGCAAAAAGCGTCAAAATTAATTCCAACTCCAGAACTCTTCTCTTCTGATAACAAAGAAAAAATAGAAATGCAGTTTATCAAAGGAAAAAAATTGTCAGAGCATCTTGACTCTCTCCCAAACTCCCTCTCTATCTGCCAAACAATAGGAAAACAAATCGCAAAATTGCACGACGCGGACATAATCCACGGAGACCTAACAACCTCGAATATAATTCTCTCTACAAATCGCCAGCCGCCCACAATTGGCACTATTTCTAAAACTTCAACTCGTAGAGTTGAATGGATTAGAGATTCCTTCGGAATCTCTAAAGAAAGAAAATTGTATTTCATAGACTACGGACTTGGCTTTTCATCAAGAAAAATAGAAGACAAAGCAGTTGACCTCCATTTGATAAAACAAGCCCTTGAAGCAAAACACTTCAAGCACTTTAAAGAATTCTTCGCTGAAATTTTAAAAGGATACAAAACATCTCCAAACGCAGAACAAGTCCTCTCCCGCCTTCAGAAAGTTGAACTAAGAGGAAGATACAAACAGCAGTTTTAAGATGGACAGCAATTCAAGAAAAATAATAAGAACAAGAGAAAATGAATATCAAGTTCTAAAACAAAATTCGCTCTATCCGAGCGAAGGAGGAACTTGGCACAGTAACGGAAGAAAATACACTTCAAAAGGAATAGCTTCATTGATAACCCAAAATCCTCAAAAGTTGAAATTTGAATTTGAAGACTCTGAACTTATGAATATTCTCCAAGAATCAGAAAGCAGAAACTCACAGCAAAACTCTTATAAACAGCCCTAATTTTCTAAAGCAAAGCCCCATAGTCTAGTGGTCAAGGACGCAGGCCTTTGGCGCCTGAAACCCCGGTTCGAATCCGGGTGGGGCTATATGCTATTGAGCAAAGCGAAATAGCATCACAAAGTTCTTGAGTAATACCAAACACTAAAGTGTGTGGTTTGTTTGAACTTTGTGAGACTAAGATAAAACCAAGCTTTATCCACACTCTAAAGAATGTGGTTTTATCTTTGGATAACTCATATTCTAATTGTGCTCCGGTTCGAATACTTCAATCTCGTGAGAGTTGAAGTTGCCAAGATACCGAAGGTATCTTTAGCACCGGGTGGGGCTATATACCATTTCGCTTCGCTCAATAATATAACTCCCAATTCTATCCCTCCTCTTTCTTCTCTGCCCCCTTATCCGCCTTCTCCCCAGAACCCTTTTTCTCCAAAACCTCCACAACCTCAAAAACTCTAATCTCGCAAAGCGCCAAAGGATAAATCTTCTTCAATTTAAGCGAAAGTTCTTTCTGCAGTTTGTTAGCCATAATCTCCTTGAACAACTCCTCAGAACTCCTGTTCTTCATATGCCCCTCAACGCTCTTCCTCGCACTCTCTCTCAAAACTTTTATAACCGCCCTTGAAACTTTATTCCTGGTTATAAAAAACGGCTTCACAATAAATTTAGCATCCTTGCATTCTGCCTGAAAAGAATCCTCAACATAATCAGCGCCCTTCCTCATCATCCTCCTAACATAACTCCCGACGAGCGCCAAACTCATCGGCTCTCCCTTCAGCTTGCCCCCATCAAACTTAACTCTGAGCTTTAACTCAAAACCTTTTCCTCTCAAACTCCTGCTCAAATCCAATCTAACAACTCTACCATCAAGCTCATCCTCGCCAGAAGAATACAAATGAACCTTCGCCGCAGTCAGCGGCGTCTCAACTTCAAAAAACCGCTTCTTCGCTCCTTTCTTCTTAGACGCTTTCATCTCTGCCATTATATATTCAAAACACAGCCTCCTTCAGTTTGTGTCCGACTCTACTATGAGACACAGCCACTCTAAATTGCGTCCTATTTCTATCACAAGACAGAACTGTTCCAATTAGCTGTCCTATTTCAAAACTCAAAGCCATTTTATTTCGCCACCTTCTCTCCTATCTCAATCCTCGAAGAGCGTATCGCTTTCTTAATATTGTGAGATTTCCCGCACTCCTTGCAAGTATATAAAACAACAAGTCTTCTCGTAACCTTCGTCTTTCTCTTCCAAGATTTCACAGCTGGCTTTGAATATTTCCCCTTGTTGCCCAATCCTGCTCTCAACCCTCTTGACTTCAAACGCGAAGTGCTCCCCCTACTCAATGGATGCGTCGCCGACCTTGACTTCTGCTTCGCTATCGCTATCTTGTGCGTCGTATGCTTCCTGCAGCTCGGGCAGTATCTCTTCGTTTCTTTCGGTAACTTCATCTTATAAGGTCAAAACAAGCGCTCCCCTCGCCAGACTCTTGAAGGCAAAGGATCTCTGCTTAAACTACATAGAAAAACTCTTTTTAAATCTTCCTCTAAAAACAGGTGTAGCCACAACCTTTAAAACCCTTCTCTCCCAAAAACAATTATGGCAGAAACGAAAAAAGAAAAGCCCTCTTGGATAAAACTAAAGCCGAAAGAAATAGAAGAAAAAATAATAGAACTAGCCAAGGAAGGCAGCCCCCCAGAAAAAATCGGACTGATACTAAGAGACAAACACGCAGTCCCAAAAACAAGACAAATAATAGAAAAGAAAATATCTGAAGTCCTAAAGGAAGCAGGAATTGAATACAGAAACGAAAAAGTCCAGCTGTCCAAAAAAATACAAGTCTTGAAGTCACATCTGGAAAAAAACAAGCACGACAATTCTGCACACCGCTCGCTCACGAAAAAACTCTGGACACTCAACAAGCTCCAAAAACTGCAATCATAAAGTTCTTGTGTGATACCACGCACTAAAGTGCGTTGAACTTTATGAGACTAAGATAAAACCACCATTTATATATGTCCACACATTAAAATATGTGGTTTTATCTTTGGATAAGCATTTCAGTAACCGCAGAGCTGAAATCTAAAAAAAGAGGAAAATGATAGAACAAATAAAAAACGCAATAGAAAGAATA